>NZ_JBHWWX010000016.1:0-88120 GCF_042730335.1 Rhodococcus sp. NPDC060084 | reverse complement strand
TTGTTTTTCCTCCCTGGTCTCCCCCCCGGGGGGGGCCCCCCGCCCCCGCCGCGGGGGGGGCTGCTGTCTGCGGGGCGGGGGGGGGCCGTTATTGGCGCCCCCCCCCGCCGCTTCCGGGTGCGTTCATGGCGAGGTCACGTTCCTGGGGGTGGTCGCGTGCGTTACTGGCTACCGGCACTGCCCGCAGCGGCCGGCGGCTCCTTGCCGATATCGACGGCCGGCGTCGCGGGCGCACCGGGCAGGGCGTCGCCCTTCATGGAGGCGCGGATCTGCTCGAGCCGGCTGTGTCCGGCCATCTGGACGGTCGCCTGCTGGACCTCGAGCATCCGTCCCTGCACGGTGTTCTGCGCGAGCTCGGCAGAACCGAGTGCATTGGCGTAGCGACGCTCGATCTTCTCGCGCACGGCATCGAGACTCGGCGTGGTTCCGGGCGCGGACAAAGTGGAATCCATGGAGCGCAGGGATTCGCTGACCCGTTCCTGCATCTTGGCCTGCTCGAGCTGGCTGAGCAGCTTGGTGCGCTCGGCCACCTTCTGCTGCAATGCCATAGCGTTCTGCTCGACAGCCTTCTTCGCCTGCGCCGCAGCCTGCAGGGACTGGTCGTGCAGCACCTTCAGGTCCTCGACCGACTGCTCGGCGGTGACGAGTTGCGCGGCGAAGGCCTCGGCGGCGTTGGTGTACTGAATGGCCTTCTCGGTGTCGCCCGCAGCACTGGCCTGGTCCGCCATCATCACGGCCTGCCGGGCACTCGCGTTGAGCTTCTCGACCTCGTCCAGCTGGCGGTTGAGCTTCATCTCGAGCTGCCGCTGGTTTCCGATGACGGATGCCGCCTGCTGTGAGAGTGCCTGGTGCTGCCGCTGGGCGTCCTCGATGGCCTGCTGAATCTGGACCTTCGGGTCGGCCTTTTCATCGATCTTGGAGTTGAACAGCGCCATCAGGTACTTCCAACCCTTGACGAACGGATTAGCCATGGGTGTGATCCCGCCTCCATCTGGTACGCCGCGCAGAACGCGACCCGATGCGCGGCCCTCGCGCACCGATTCCGGACCGCCCTGCCGGTCGAATCCCGGCGGTCCAACCTGCCGAGCCCGGATCACCCTGGAGGCGAAGCCGGGATATGTCGCTTGTCCGCGCCGGATGCCCGGTGCGATCTTCAATCCATGTTAGGCGGCAGCAAGCGCCCGCGCCGCCGGTGCAGGGATCACAACTCTGGTCTCTTGCGCAATCCGCGCAGAATCCCGCGCCACCCCGTCGGATCCCGCGAGATCGGAGATACCGACCTCGGCAACCCGCTCGTTCATGCCACTGCGGCGGGGAACCGCATCGGCGAGCGACTCGCTCACGTCGGAAAGGACGTCGGAGAGCGGGACGGCGAGCGCGTCGCAGATCGCCGCGAGAAGCTCACTCGACGCTTCCTTGCGCCCACGTTCGATCTCGGAGAGATACCCGAGGCTGACCCTTGCGCTACTGGAGACTTCGCGCAGGGTGCGGCTTTGCGACACACGGGTACGCCGAAGGCTGTCCCCCAGTGCTTCGCGTAGCAACAGCGCCATCGCATCCTCCTTCGTCCTTCGTACCTATACCCCGACAACGTGCAACAGCACCTACGGGTTCCCACTTCTCGATCGAACCTCGAGAACGCGGTGAACAGACATTACAACGCCGAGGTCGTATGCAGGCGGGCGAGTAGTCCCGACACGGCGGCATCGACCGATCCGAGCCGGATGCCCCACCGGTCTCCCGCCACCTCGGGCCGGCCCACGCGGGTACCTCCCGGCCCGCTGATTCCGATGTACACCGTGCCGGGAGGATGTCCGTCCTGGCTGTCCGGTCCGGCCACGCCGGTCAGTCCCAGCCCCCAGGTGGCGTCGCATCGGGTACGCGCACCGTCCGCGAGTGCCGCAGCCGTGGACTCGGAGACGGGACCGTCGTGCGCGAGGATCTCGGTGTCGACGCCGGCCAGAACGGCTTTCAGGTCGGTGGCGTATACGATCAGCCCCCCGCGCAGGACCGCGCTGGCGCCGGGAACGCCGGCGATCGTCGCCGCGACCAGTCCTGCGGTGAGCGACTCCGCGGTCGCGACGGTATGTCCGCGCGCCGACAACTCGGCCACGAGTTCGGCTGCCCGCGTCGCGGAGGCAAGCGGGTCGGCAGCGGTCACGACGACGTCCGGTCCCCGCCGCCGTCGTGCGCAGGTTCGCCGGCCCGCACCGCCGTACGCAGTCTGGCCGCCTGCACGACGTAGTCGAGGCCCGTCACGACGGTCAGCACCACCGCGAGCACCATCATCGTCACCGCCACCGGCGCGATCGCGTCGGGCAGCGGGAGCAGGTAGATCCCGATGGCAAGGGTCTGGACGAACGTCTTGGCCTTGCCGCCCCGGCTGGCCGGGATCACGCCGTGCCGCAGCACCGCGAATCGCAGAGCTGTGATGCCCAGTTCACGAGCGGCGATGATCGCGGTGACCCACCAGGTGAGGTCGCCGAGGAGCGAGAGCCCGACCAGCGCGGCACCGATGAGCGCCTTGTCGGCGATGGGGTCGGCGAGCTTGCCGAAGTCGGTGACCAGGCCGTACCGGCGCGCCAACTGGCCGTCGATCCGGTCGGTGATCGCGGCGACCGCGAAGACGGCCGTGGCCGCCAGGCGCCACCCGGTGTCGTGCCCGTCGCCGACGAAAAGCAACACCAGGAACACCGGGACCAGCGCGATTCGCAGCACCGTCAGGATGTTCGCGATGTTCCACAAAGGCACCGGATCGTGCGGGGAACCGGCGTTCGGTCCCGGGGCGGCGCCGCTCCCGCCCGATGCGGCGACGTGCTGGCGGGGCGTGCTCATGGGCCCCACAATATCGCCTGGGGCACGCGCTACTGTTCACCGCATGACAACAGCGGCGCCGGAATCCAGCACAACCGACCGAATGGTCGTGCGTCGGGCCCGAACGTCCGACGTGCCGGAAATCAAGCGGCTCATCGACATCTACTCGGGAAGGATCCTTCTCGAGAAGAACCTGGTGACCCTGTACGAGGCCGTCCAGGAGTTCTGGGTGGTCGAGGTCGGTGCGCGTGTCGTCGGGTGCGGAGCGCTGCACGTGCTGTGGTCCGACCTCGGTGAGGTCCGCACCGTGGCCGTCGACCCGCAGGTCAAAGGGCGCGGCGCCGGTCATCTCCTGGTCGCGCGGCTGATCGAGGTGGCCCGGGAACTCGAGCTCGAGCGGCTGTTCGTGCTCACCTTCGAAGTGGACTTCTTCGCCCGCCACGGATTCACCGAAATCGAAGGCACCCCGGTGACAGCCGAGGTCTACGCCGAAATGTGCCGGTCGTACGATACCGGTGTCGCCGAATTCCTGGACCTGAGCTACGTGAAACCGAACACGCTCGGGAACACCCGGATGTTGCTCACACTCTGAGCCGCGACGCCCGTCTCCCACCGGATCGAAGGAAACTTCATGGCCATGTTCGCCGTCGAATACACGTACTCCGACGCCACCGCCGCGGCCCGCGACGAGCACCGCCCGAAGCACCGGGCATGGCTCAGCGGTCTCGTCGAGGACGGACGGGTCCGGGCAACCGGCCCGTGGACCGACGGGTCCGGGGCACTGATCCTGCTCGACGAGACCGACGAGGCCGCGGCGCGGGACCTGATGGCTCAGGATCCGTTCGCGCAGCGCGGCCTCGTCGATGCGGTACGCATCACCGCCTGGACTCCCGTGATGGGCGCTTTCAGCGGTTAGGCGATCGGCGCCGTCATCGCTTGGCGGATGCTTCCACGTGCCGCGTCCGCAGCAAGCTCGCAACCGTGGTGATGATGAGAACACCGACGATCACAGCCAGCGACAAGCCGGTGGAGATCTCGGGCACCGCCACGTGTTCGCCGCCGTTGATCCAGCCGAGCGTGTTCTCGTGCAGCGCGTGCAGCACGAGCTTGACGCCGATGAACGCCAGGATCACCGAGAGTCCGTACGACAGGTACACCAGGCGCTCGAGCAGGCCGCCGATGAGGAAGAACAGCTGTCGCAGACCCATGAGCGCGAACGCGTTCGCGGTGAACACGAGGTAGGGCTCTTCGGTGAGACCGTAGATCGCGGGAATCGAGTCGAGCGCGAACAGGATGTCGGTGAACCCGATCGCGATGAGGGCCAGCAGCATCGGCGTGACCATCTTCTTGCCGTCGATGCGGGTGACGAGCTTGTCGCCGTCGTATTCGTCGTGGACCGGCAGGAACTTACGCGCGAGAACCACCATCTTGTTCTCGGAGATACTTCCCTGGTCCTCACCGTGGTCGCGGATGAGCTTGACGGCGGTGTAGATCAGGAAGATCCCGAAAAGGTAGAACACCCAGCTGTACGCATTGATGGCGGCGGCGCCGACAGCGATGAACAGGCCGCGCATCACGAGGGCGAGAACGATGCCGATCGTGAGCACCTTCTGCTGATACTCCCGCGGCACCGCGAACGTCGCCATCAGGATCACGAACACGAAGAGGTTGTCGACGGACAGTGCCTTTTCGGTGACGTAGCCGGCGAAGTACTCCCCGCCGTACGTCGGCCCCCACACCATGAAGACGACCACACCGAAGATGATGGCGATCGTGATGAACACCGCGGACCAGAAACCCGATTCGCGCAACGTCGGCGCGTGGGGCTTGCGTACGTGGGCATAGAAGTCGAAGACGAAAAGTCCGACGATCACCGCGATGGTGATCAACCAGGTCGTCAGGGTTACGTGCATACCTCGGCCTTCCGGTAGGTGTATACCTGCCGGAGGTCTCTCCCGCCCTGCACGAATGCCGGACCGACGGCCCCGGAACGGCATCGGCGCCGTACGTGTTGACGAGACCGCCGCGAAGTAGGGGATACTCCCCTCCACAGCTGACACGATTGTGCCATATGTGTCTCAGGCGTCCCCGGACCCGGATCCTGCGTCGTCCGGATCGCCGCCGCCGCGGATCGAGTACAGGAGCCCGTCGAGTTCGTCCGGTTTGACGAGCACCTCGCGAGCCTTGCTGCCCTCGCTCGGACCCACCACCCCGCGCGTCTCCATGAGGTCCATGAGCCGACCTGCCTTCGCGAACCCCACCCGCAGCTTGCGCTGCAGCATCGACGTGGAGCCGAACTGGCTCGTCACGACGAGTTCGACGGCCTGGAGGAACACGTCGAGGTCGTCGCCGATGTCTGCGTCGACGTCCTTCTTCTCACCGGCCTTCGGTGCCGTGACGCCCTCGGTGTACTCGGGTTCGGCCTGGTTCTTCGCGGCGTCGACGACCGCCGAGATCTCCTCGTCGGTGATGAACGCGCCCTGCATGCGGACCGGCTTGCCGGCACCCATGGGCAGGAACAGCCCGTCGCCCATACCGATCAGCTTCTCGGCGCCGGGCTGATCGAGGATGACGCGCGAGTCGGTGAGAGAACTCGTCGCGAACGCGAGCCGCGAGGGCACATTGGTCTTGATCAAGCCGGTCACCACGTCCACCGACGGACGCTGGGTGGCCAGGACGAGGTGGATGCCGGCGGCACGGGCCTTCTGCGTGATCCGGACGATCGCTTCTTCGACGTCGCGCGGAGCCGTCATCATCAGGTCCGCCAGCTCGTCGACGATCGCGAGGATGTACGGGTAGGGCCGGTAGACGCGTTCGCTGCCCAGCGGGGCGGTGATCTCGCCCGACTTCACCTTCGAATTGAAATCGTCGATGTGGCGGACGCGATTGGCCTGCATGTCCTGGTAGCGCTGTTCCATCTCCTCGACCAGCCACGCCAGCGCGGCCGCGGCCTTCTTCGGCTGCGTGATGATGGGCGTGATGAGGTGCGGAATGCCTTCGTAGGGAGTCAACTCGACCATCTTGGGGTCGATCAGGATCATCCGGACCTCGTCGGGCGTAGCCCGGATGAGAAGCGAGACCAGCATCGAGTTGACGAAACTCGACTTACCGGACCCGGTGGAACCCGCCACCAGCAGGTGAGGCATCTTGGCGAGGTTCGCGGAGACGAAATCTCCCTCGATGTCCTTGCCGAGACCGATGACCAGCGGATGGTGGTCGCGGCGGGTCGACGGGGCGGCGAGGACATCCGACAGCCGGACCAGTTCGCGGTCGGAGTTCGGTACCTCGATACCGACCGCCGATTTACCGGGAATCGGCGCGAGCAGCCGGACGTTGTCCGTCGCGACCGCGTACGCGATGTTCCGGGCCAGCGCCGTGATCTTCTCGACCTTCACGCCCGGCCCGAGTTCGACTTCGTAGCGGGTGACGGTGGGCCCCCGGGTGAAACCGGTGACCGCCGCATCGATCTTGAACTGTTCGAGGACTTCGGTGATCGACTCGATCATCTCGTCGTTCGCCGGCGACCTCTTCTTCGGCGGATCGCCCTTGGTGAGCAGGCTCAGCGACGGCAGGACGTAATCGCCGTCGACTTCGCGGTCGGGAACGACGAGAGCATGGGCATCGGACTGCTCCGGCACCGGTTCGGGCTCCGGAACCGGTGCCGCCGGAACCGGACGTTTCGCGCGGGTGCGCGCCGGTGCGGGGACGGGTTCCGGCTCGGGTTCGGGCGGCGGCGCCGCGGCGGTGGCCTCGTCGTCCGGCCACAGGGGCAGTATCTCGGTCTCGGCCTCGAATTCGTCGGGTGGGTAGTTCTCGACGGGGGTGCGGCGACGACGCGACCTGGTCTTTTCCGTGCGATACCCGTCGTCGTAGAGACCGGGATCGTCGTCGTAGTAGTCCCCGTATTCGTCCCCGTATTCGTCGTCCGCGGGGTATTCCAGGCCGAAGTACTCACGGAACAGTTCGGGCAGTTCCCGGATGGTGGTGCCGGTGAGCAGAAGAATGCCGAATCCGGCGGCGAGGAGCATCAGCGGAACGGACAGCCACGCGGTCAGTCCCGCGGTGAGAGGTCCGCCGACCGCGGCGCCGACGAAACCGGCGCCCTCGGATCGACCGATCGCATCCCCCGGGAGGCCGGACGCAACGTGCCACAGCCCGAATGCCGGGAGAGCGACGAGAAGCCCACCGAGCACGAGCCTCGGGCGGATCTCGGGGAACGGTTCGGTACGCATCAGGGTCAGGGCGATGCCGATGGCGACCAGCGGGAGCACCGCTCCCGCGCCGCCCACAACGGCGCGCACACCGGTCTCGACCCAATCCCCGACCGGACCTCCGACACCGAACCACAGCGATCCTGCGACGACCACCCCGACGGCGACGAGCCCCAGCGCGATACCGTCCCGCCGATGGCCGTGCTCGATGTCGGTGGCCATGCCCATGGTGCGCGCGGTGGCACCGAGCGCGCGCGCCGCCATGAACCATCCGGCGGCGACGCCCTTGCCGAGCGCGCCGAGTACCCCGCCGGAGGTGCGGGACCGCCGCGCTGCGGCGCCGCGTGGAGTGTTGGCGCGGGGCCGGGGCGAGCGGCGGGTTCCGGCCGAGCCGGTCCCGCGGGACGTTCGCGCTCCGCCCGACGTCTTCGCCGTCGAGCCTCTGCCCGCTGCTGCCCTACCGGTACCGGCCTTCGCCTTTCCCGACTTGGCCGAGGCCGCACGGGACCGGTTGGCACCGCCGGACGAGCCGCGTGCCCCCGTCCGCGACCGTGAGGTCGTTGAGGACGAAGCGCGACTGCCCGACTTTCCTGCCATAACCGCCAGGGTAACCGCCCGGGCCTCTCGTGAACCATGTGCAACACGGGTAACGCCGGGCGGCACTGGTCACAGGTGGTGCGGCACTCTCGGCCACGACGCCGCGACGATGCGGGGCCGGCCGGTCACACTCCGCGCTTGGATCCGTCGATCTCGGCGACGGCGCTCGGCTCGCCCTCCTTGTCGACGTGCACCGCGTCGCGCCCGAACGCGTGAAGAAGTAGTTCCGCGGGCTCGCCGCGAAGGACGACGCTGCGAGGCCCACGCTTCCGGACGGTGACGCGCTCGCCGTCGGGGCGCTCGAAGACGACGGTGACATCGGACCCGCCGTAGCCGGTGCGCGCGAACATCCGCCCGGTCCTCCACAACTGGTCCTGGACCTCGGTGGAGAGGCGTCGCGGTTCCCATCCCTGCTGGGCGCGGCGCACATCCTCGTGGTGCACGAACATTTCCACTGCGTTGGCCACGGAGTCCAGGAGGAAGAGCGGCGACCACTTCGGCGGACCGGAGTCGACCTCGGACAGCAGGTGAGACCACTGCTTGTCGGTCGCCTCGCGACGGACCTTCTCCGTGTGGCCGGCGAAGGCCGGGATCATGATTCCGGGCATCGTGTCGACCCGGCGCTCTCGGACGAGGAGATGCGCGGCGAGATCGCGGGTCGTCCAGTCGCCGCAGAGGGTGGGCGCGTCGGGACCGACCTCGGACATCGTGCGGACCAGGGCATGTCGTTCCGTGCGGGCAAGACTCATCCGGCCACTCTATCGACGGCACGGGCGCGCGGCACGGGAAGAGTCCCGTGCCGCGCGAACATGCCTGGTCGGGCGGTCCGAACTATGTCAGGACACAGCGATGACGGTCGGCACGATCATGGGGCGACGGCGGTACGTGTCGGCCACCCACCTGCCCACTACGCGCCGGATACCCTGCGCGATGCGGTGCGTCTCCGTGACGCCTTCGGCCGCAAGCTCGCTGAGGGTCTTGTCGACGAGCTGGGCGGCTTCGGTGAGCGCCGTCGGGTCGTCGGAGAACCCTCGGCCGGAGACCTCGGGTGTGCTCACGGCGCGGCCGGTGGTCGCGTCCACCGCGACCGAGATGGAAATGAATCCACCTTCGCCGAGGACGAGACGGTCCGACAGTGTCGATTCGCCGACATCGCCGACCGACAATCCGTCGACGTACACGTAGCCCACCGGAACGCGGCCCACGATCTCGGCGAGGCCGTCGACCATATCGACGACGACGCCGTCCTCGGCGAGGACGATTCGTTCCTTGGGCACGCCTGTGGCTTCGGCCAGTGCGGCGTTGGCGCGCAGGTGCCGCCATTCGCCGTGAACCGGCATCGCGTTCGTCGGCCGCACCGCGTTGTACAGGTACAGCAGTTCGCCCGCGGACGCGTGGCCGGACACGTGCACCTTCGCGTTCTGCTGCGTCACGACCGTGGCGCCGCGCTTGGCGAGACCGTTGACCACGGCGAACACGGAGTTCTCGTTGCCGGGGATCAGCGACGACGCGAGCACGACGAGGTCGTCGGCGCGGATGTTGATCTGGCGGTGTTCGCCGCGCGCCATGCGCGACAAGGCCGACAGCGGCTCACCCTGCGAGCCGGTGGACACCAGAACAACCCGGTTGTCGGGCAACGACGCCGCGGCGTTCAGATCGACCTCGACGCCGTCGGGAACGTGGAGATACCCCAGGTCCTGCGCGATCTGCATGTTGCGCACCATGGAGCGCCCGACGAAGGCGACCCGACGGTTGTAGCGGTGTGCGACGTCGACGACCTGCTGGATCCGGTGCACGTGGCTCGCGAACGACGCCACGATGACCCGGTTGTTGGCCTTGCCGATGACGTTGTCGAGCACCCCGCCGATCTCGCGTTCGGGGGTGACGAATCCGGGGACCTCGGCGTTCGTGGAGTCGACCAGGAAGAGGTCGACACCTTCGTCGCCCAGGCGGGAGAACCCGGCCAGGTCGGTCAGCCGGTTGTCGAGCGGCAACTGGTCGAGCTTGATGTCACCGGTGTGCAGCACGAGACCGGCCGACGTCCGGATCGCGACCGCGAGCGCATCGGGAATCGAGTGGTTGACGGCGAAGTACTCGCACTCGAACGGGCCGTGATCGGTGCGTTCGCCCTCGGTGACCTCGACGAGGCGGGGCCGTTGCCGGTGCTCGCGGCACTTGGCGGCGACAAGCGCGAGAGTGAACTTCGAGCCGACGACCGGGATGTCGGGGCGCAGTCGCAGCAGGAACGGGACGGCACCGATGTGGTCTTCGTGACCGTGGGTGAGAACGATCGCCTCGACGTCGTCCATCCGGTTCTCGATGTGCCGGAAGTCCGGCAGGATCAGGTCGACGCCCGGCTGCTGGTCTTCCGGGAAGAGCACGCCACAGTCCACGATCAGCAGACGGCCCTGGTGCTCGAAGACGGTCATGTTGCGGCCGATTTCGCCGATGCCGCCGAGAGCGACGATCCGCAGACCGTTCTTGGGCGCCTTGGGAGGGGTCCCGAGGCGTGCGGTGGGATCGACGGGCGGACGCGGGTCGGGACGCTGCGCCGATGCCGAATTCTGGACGATGCGGCGCTGCGGCCGCGACGCCGGCGGGCCGGCGTTACGGGTGGCGCGGCCACGACTACTGGTGGGACGACTCATTTACAGAACCCCTGCTGCTTGAAGATCGGCCGCGAGGGCGTCGATCTGGGCCGATACCGGTGCGACCTGCGGAAGGCGCGGCTCGCCGACGTCGATACCCAGCAGTCTCAGCCCTGCTTTGGAAGCGCTGACACCGCCGAGTCTTGCGACCGCGCGGTAGATCGGCACCATGGACAGATTGATCGTGCGGGCCAGTTCGAGATCGCCTGCTTCGAAGGCGGTGTGCAGTTCGCGCAGCCGGCCGGGCACGAGATGACCGATGACACTCACGAATCCCACAGCACCCACCGACAACCACGGCAGGTTCAGCGGGTCGTCACCGGAGTAGAACTTCAGATCGGTCGTGCCGATCAGTTCGGCTCCCGCATTGAGGTCACCCTTCGCATCCTTCACGGCCACGATCCGCGGATGCTCGGCGAGCAACCGCAGCGTGTCCGTTTCGATGGGCACCACAGAGCGTGGCGGAATGTCGTAGAGCATGACGGGAAGGTCGGTGGCATCGGCCACCGCCACGAAGTGCGCGTAGAGACCGGCCTGCGGCGGCCGGGAGTAATACGGGGTCACGACCAGCAGGCCGTGCGCGCCGGCGCGCGCGGCATCGCGGGCGAGTTCGGCGCTGTGCGCGGTGTCGTTGCTTCCGGCACCGGCGATGATCTTCGCGCGATCGCCGACAGAAGCGAGAACAGCCCGCATCAGTTCGAGCTTCTCGTTCTCGGTGGTGGTAGGCGACTCGCCGGTGGTACCGGCGAGTACCAGGGCGTCGCAGCCACCCTCGACGAGGTAGTTCGCAAGACGCACACCCGCGTCCACGTCGAGCTTGCCGTCGGCAGTGAACGGGGTCACCATCGCAGTGGCGACGGTGCCGAACGGGAGCTCGACAGCAGTTGCGGATTCACCGTTGGTCATGGTCAGAAGGCTACCGCGTGGGGATACAGGTCCGACACACGCCCGCCTCCGCCGGGTGGGTCAGCGGTCTGCGGCAAAGGTGGGAGCGGCGATTTCGCTGCCGTCGGGCATCGCCGTGATCGTGAAGTCGGAGAACGCGTTCGGCGCCGCATCGGTGAGTTGCCGCAGGCATTCGACGGCGAGCCGCCGGATTTCCACATCGGCGTGCTCGGTCGCGCGCATCGCGATGAAGTGCCGCCACGACCGGTAGTTGCCGGTGACCACGATGCGGGTCTCGGTGGCGTTGGGGAGCACCGCTCGCGCCGCTTCCCGCACCTGCTTCGCCCGCAGGGGCCCGGGAGGCAGATGCGCCATCTTCTCGTCGAGTGCGTCGAGCAGTTCCACGTACGCGTCGCGGCTGCGCCGGGTGGCGGCGAAGAACAGTTCCTCGAGATGAGGATCGCCCGCGATCGCGGGAGGAACGACGACCGGAGCATCGCCGTCCGCGACGAAACGCTGGGACAGCTGGGAGAACGAGAAGTGCCGATGCCGGATCAGTTCGTGGGTGCACGAACGGGAGATTCCGGTGATGTAGAAGGTGACCGAGGCGTGCTCGAGTACCGACAGGTGGCCCACGGTCAGCAGGTGCCGCAGATATCCGGTGTTGGTCGCGGTCCGCGGGTTCGGCTTCGACCAGCTCTGATAACACGCACGTCCGGCGAACTCGGCGAGCGCTTCCCCTCCGTCGGCGTCGGTTTCCCAAGGGATGTCGTCCGGCGGCAGGAATTCGGTCTTTGCGACGAGCCTGACCTTCAGGTTTGCGGGTTCGGGAATCATGCGCGTCTCCTCCCGGTGCGTGATCGCACCCTAGCGACCCGGAGCCTCCGCGCGCTCACCGCCACCTCGATGACGCCACCACGACAGCACTCGTGGCGTCATAGGCCTGTTGACTGATGTCACGCATGGCGTCACACTGACGGCATGAACATCGACACCTATACCGCGGCGATCACCGACGCCGTCGTCAACGCCGCCGAACTCGGCGACGAACAGACCCGCCGTACCGCAGCGGCCCTCTCCGCCGCTCTCGCCGCGCCGGCCCGGCTGGCCGTTCTCAGTGCGCTGTCGGATATGGCCGGGGAAATCAGCAAGCAGTTGGACGACCACACCGTCACGGTTCGGCTCGACGGCACGGAAGCCGTCGTGGATGTGCGCAGCGATGCCACGCCGCACACCGACTCGCCGTCGCAGACCTTCGAGGAGATGACCGGAGACATCAGCCGGGTCACCCTGCGTCTCGTCGAACAGATCAAATCCCGCGCCGAGGAAGCGGCCGCGCAGAGCGGTGTCTCGCTCAACTCCTGGGTGGCGCAGGCCGTGCAGGGCGCACTGAAGGATCAGAAGCGGTATCAGAAGCGCGCCGAAGAGTGGCGCCGGCAAGGCACCACACCCACCGCTCCCCCGGCGCCGGCTCCCCGAGAGGACGAAGACGGCGATACGGCCTGAAAACCCCTCCCGTGCGGTAGATTCCCGACGCACCGAACGCGGGAACGAGAGGACACCGAACCGATGGCCGTGAGCAGCACCAGAAGCTTCGAGATCAAGGCGACACCGGAGCAGGTGATGGCGGCTATCGCAGCGGTGGACCGGTTGCCCGAGTGGTCGTCGACGCACAAGAAGGTCGTTGTCGAGTCCACCTACCCGGACGGCCGCCCGCACCGGGTGCGCATGACCGTCTCGGTCATCGGACTCACCGACGAGCAGGTCGTCGACTACACCTGGGACGGCGACCGGTCGATGTCCTGGACGCTCGTCGAGAGCACGCAGCAGAACCAGCAGGACGGTGCCTACACACTCACACCGGCAGGCGGAGCGACCGAGGTCGGTTTCAGCCTGACCATCGATCCGAAGATTCCGGTCCCCGGATTCCTCGTCCGACGCGCCGAGAAGACGGCGATCGAGACAGCCGGCAAAGGCCTGACGAAGTTCGTCGAGGAGAACTACCGCTGACGCGGGCAGCCCCTCACACCCTGTCGGCGAGAGTCACCGCAACCGTCCCACCGAGCTCGTAACAGCGTTCGCGGACCTGCGCGTCGATCGGGCCGGTGATCTCCAGGTCGGCAGCCACCTGCGTCAACCCCATCCCCGTCACCAGTTTGCGCACCGACGACACCGCTCCCGCGGTGTCGTCGTTGCCGTGGACCCACATGCCGTACGGGCGGCCCGCAACGGCGTCCAGACACGGGTAGTACACGGTGTCGAAGAAGTGTTTGAGCGCGCCCGACATGTATCCGAAGTTCGCGGGAGTACCGAACAGGTAGCCGTCGGCGGCAAGCACGTCCGGGACGGTCGCGCCGAGGGCGGGCACCGCACGCACAGTCACCCCGTCGATGTCGGGGTCGTTCGCCCCCGCCAGCACCGCTTCGAGCAGCTCGCGCGTCGCCGGAGACGGCGTGTGGTGGACGACGAGCAGCGTCCGGTCCGTGGCGTCGGTTCGTTCGGGTTGTTCGGTCACAGGCGAAGACTACGACGGGGCGTTGCCCGAGCCGCGATACCGCGCCCGCTACGTCGTGCTGTCGCGTTCTGCTTTTTCGAGGGCAACCGCCCGGCGCATCGTCTCGCGGGCACGCCCCCGGTCACCCGCATAGTCGTAGGCGCGCGCCAGCCGGTAGGAGTTCCGCCAATTGTCGGGATCGGCTTCCCATTCCCGTTTGACGGTCTCGAACAGGGCGTCCGCCGCGTCGCGGTCGATCTTTCCGGACGGCCGTCGCGGAAGGTCGGTGACATCGAGTTCGAGACCTTCCTCGTGGATGCGCTGCGCAAGCTGCTGGTGCTGCCAGCCCGCACGCAGACTGGCGTACACGATCCAGACTCCGACGAGCGGGAGCAGCAACACGCCGATACCCAGCCCGACCGCGGCGACGCCGCCGGACCGGACGAGTTCGACTCCGCGGCTGCCGAGCAACACGAAGTAGAAGGCGAGCGCGGCGACGATGAACGCGATCGGTACGAGGACCTTGACGAGATCTTTTTTCACAGGTCGAGGAGGGGGTCGATGCCCAGCGTCAGGCCGGGACGGGAAGCGATCTCGCGGACTGCGAGGAGTACGCCCGGTGCGAACGAGGAACGGTCGATGGAATCGTGGCGGATCGTCAGCGTCTCACCCTGGGTTCCCAGCAACACCTCCTGGTGCGCGACCAGCCCGGCGAGACGCACCGAGTGCACCCGCACCCCGTCGACGTCGGCGCCGCGCGCACCGTCGAGTTCGGTGGTCGTGGCATCGGGGCTGCGTCCCACGCCTGCGGCGGCACGTGCCTCGGCGATGAGTTCCGCGGTGCGGTAGGCGGTGCCGGACGGCGCATCGGCCTTGTTGGGATGATGCAGTTCGATGACCTCGACGGAGTCGAAGAATCGGGCGGCGGCCTGCGCGAAGCGCATCGACAGCACCGCGCCGATCGCGAAGTTGGGAGCGATGAGCACACCGACGGCGGGCTGATCGGCGAGGTGGCTGCGGACCTGCGCGAGGCGGTCGTCGTCGAAGCCGGTGGTGCCCACGACGGCGTGGATGCCGTGGTCGATCAGGAACTGCAGGTTGCCCATGACCACGTCGGGGTGCGTGAAATCCACGACGACCTGCGTGCCGGAGGTCACGAAGTCGTCGAGGCTGTCGCCTCGGTCCACCGCTGCGACGAGTTCGAGGTCGGGGGCCGCCTCGACTGCCGCGCAGATGGCCTGGCCGACTTTGCCCTTGGCCCCGAGCACACCCACCCGAACTGCTGCTGCGTTCACTTTGCCGTCCACGACCTTCCCGTCACGTCTTTCCGAGGAAAGCGTACGCAACCGGGGTTGTGGTCTGCACGGGTGGTCACCGCGACGGCGCAGGTGCCCGGCAGGCGGAACAGGGTCAGCCGACGATGTCGCGCACCGCGGCGGGGAGATCGCGCGGGCGTCGGTACGGCCCGACCACCGCGGCGGCGAACGGACGGTGCAGTAGTTCGGCTGCGACCTCACGCACCTGTTCCGACGACACGGTCGCGATGCGCTCGAGGGTCTCGGTGAGGCTCCAGTGCCGGCCGTAGTTCAGCTCGCTGCGTCCGATGCGGTGCATTCGCGCCCCGGTGTCTTCGAGACCGAGGACCAGACCACCGCGCAACGAGCCTTTGGCGCGAGCGCATTCCGCGTCGGTGATGCCGTCCTTCGCGACGGCGCCGAGCACCTCGCGGATCACGGCCGCGACCTCGGAGAGATTCTCGGGCTGGCACCCGGCGTACACGGAAAACGCGCCGGTGTCGGCGAAGGTGTCGATACCGGAGTAGACGGAGTACGCCAGACCCCGCTTCTCGCGCACCTCCTGGAACAACCGTGAGCTCAATCCGCCGCCGATCGCGGCGTTGAGCACCGACAGTGCCCAGCGGCGGTCGTCGTGCCGGCCGAAGGAACGAACGCCGAGCGAGAGGTGCGACTGCTCGCCGTCGTGCTCGGTGATGCTCAGGGTGGGTGTGGTGCGCAGTTCGAGCCGGCCTTCCCGGCGCGGCACCGGCCCGCCCGTGCCGTCCAGGTGCCCGGCGAAGGCGCGGCGGACGAGTTCGACGGTGTGCTCGTGATCGACGTTGCCGGCGACCGCGACGACCATCCGCTGCGGGGTGTACCTGCGCACGTGGAAGGAGTGCAGCTGAGCGCGGGTCATCGCCTCGATGGAGTCGACGGAACCGATGATGGGACGGCCGATGGGGTGGTCTCCGTACAGCGCGGTCAGGAAGGAGTCACCGAGGAGATCCTCGGGATCGTCGTCGCGCATCGAGATCTCCTCGAGGACGACCTGCCGTTCGACGTCCACGTCGGCGCTGCGGCACCGGCCCCGTAACACCACGTCGGCGACGACGTCGACTGCGAGCGGAAGATCGTCGTCGAGGACGTGCGCGTAGTAGCAGGTGTGTTCCTTGCTGGTGAACGCGTTGAGTTCGCCGCCCACCCCGTCGATGAGCTCCGCGATGTCGAGCGCCGTGCGCGTCGGGGTGGATTTGAACAGCAGGTGCTCGAGAAAGTGTGCCGCGCCGGCGACGGACGGTTGTTCGTCGCGGGAGCCGATTCCGACCCACACGCCGACCGCCGCCGATCGCACGCCCGGCACGTGCTCGGTGACCACTCGCACGCCTCCGGGCAGAACGGTGCGGCGAACGCCGGAATCCACTGCGGGGGCGGAAGCGGTATCGGAAGGAGAAACGTGCCGGGTGGGAGCCATGTGTGAGTTCTACGGTCCTGCGGTCGGGGTCCGGCACATACGTCCGGGAACGGAACATCACACGATACATGCGCGGGCGGATCCGGCGACGGTCACCAACCGCGGCGCCGGGGCTGGGAGCCGACCAGCTGACCCTCTCGCGCCTCTCCCCTGCTGCGGTACACGATGTACGGGCGGAACAGATATCCCACCGGTGCGCTGAATGCGTGGACGAGCCGGGTGAACGGCCAGATCGCGAACAGCACCAGACCGATCAGGGTGTGGATCTGGAACGACACCGGCGCCTCGACGAGGAGTTCGCCGCGTGGCTGCAGGATCCAGATGGACCGGAACCACGGCGATACGGTGTCGCGGTAATTGTGTTCGCCGACCACTCCCGCGCCCATGAGGGTGGTGGCGAGACCCGCGACGATCGCGGCGACCAGGACTACGTACATGACCTTGTCGTTGAGGGTGGTCGCGGAGTACACCGGGCCGTTGGTACGCCGGCGGTAGATGAGCAGGCACACCCCGATGAGGGTCGCGGCGCCGGCGATGGTCCCGAGCACGAGAGCTTGGACGTGGTACGCGTGCTGGCTGATCCCTATCGCGTACGTCCACTGTTTCGGGATCAGCAAGCCGATGACGTGGCCGATGATCACCACCAGAATGCCGAAATGGAACAGCGGACTGCCGATGCGCAGCAGCCTGCTCTCGTAGAGCTGTGACGAGCGGGTGGTCCAGCCGAACTTGTCGTATCGGTACCGCCACCACGTGCCGACGATCAGGATCGCGAGTGTCACGTACGGCACGATGTCCCAGAAGATTGCACCCGCGCTCATCGTTTACGGCCCTTCTCGTCGGTCGTGGGCGTCCCGGCGTGGCGGAACGGTCAGGGTGAACGGCTGCAGGCCGATCGCCTCGGCCGGAGGTCCGGCGTGCATCAGCCGGCGGGCCCGTTGTTCCTGGGCCTCGTCCACAGGAGGCAGCGTGGCGCACACCGCGGCGACGGTGTCCGCGTACGGCGAATCGTCGCCGACCAGCGCGCGATGCAGGACGTCGATCGGTACCCGGTGCGCGACGAGCAGCCGTTCTCCCGCCTCGGGTGCGACGGTGGCCGCGAACTCGAGGACCACCGGGAGGTGGTCGGGCGCCTCGCCGACCGGAGGTTCGGCGCCCGCCTCCCGATAGGTCTGCACGAACGCGTGGATTTCCGATCCCCGGTTGCGTGTGTCTCCCGCGGTCCAGTAGGTCAGGTACATCGTCGAGCGCCGACGCAGGTCGAACGTGTCGACATACGCCTCGGCCGCATCGAGCAGGCTGCTACGACGCAGGTACGCGGCGGTCCGGGTGAGCCGGCCGCGCGCGGGCTCGTCGATGTGGTCGACGAGTGCCTCGACGGTGTCGAGACGCTCCGCCATCTGCTCGTCCGGATACGCCAGCAGCAACGAGGCCGCCTGGTGGACGAGCCGGGTCTGCAACCGGCGAGCGGGATCCTCTCGGCGTGACGCCCGCCGGAACAATGTCACCGCCGCTCCTCGCCGTCGCCGGGCCAGGCACCCGGGAACAGACCCGTGGGCGCTCCTTTGCCGTCCCAGTTCAGCAGATTGACGCGGGAGGGCTCGCGCTCGTTGACCGCGAGGCCTTCCGTGGTCTGGCGCTCTGCGAGCGCGTGGAACGTTTCCACCGCGACCGGGACGGGTCCGCCGCTCGACTCACCGAAGGGCCCGGACTCGTACATTCCCGGTCCACCGTCGAACGACAGAGAGCAGTCCGTGGCGGATTCCTCGAGCTTGTGTCCTTCGGTCGCGTAGGCCGTCGGGATCACGTAGCGCTCTTCGTACTTGGCGAGGGCGAGCAACCGGTACATCTCGTAGATCTGCTCCTCCGTCATGCCCACGGACTCCGGGATACGCGGCTGGGTGTCGCGACCGAGGTTGATGTCGCGCATATACGACCGCATCGCGGCGAGCCGTTGCAGGACGGCTTCCACGGACGCGGTGTCCCCCGCTGTGAACAGCTCCGCGAGGTAGCGGATGGGAATGCGCAACGACTCGAGTGCTCCGAACAGGTTTCCGAGATCTTCCCCGTCGTGACCGTCGCGGCTGACCGCGTCGACGACCGGCGACAGCGGCGGCACGTACCAGACCATCGGCATGGTCCGGTACTCCGGATGCAACGGCAGCGCGACCTTGTAGACGTTGATCAGAGAGTAGATCGGTGACTTCTGTGCGCCGGCGATCCAGTCGTCGGAAATCCCTTCGGCCCGGGCCCCCGCGATGACCTCCGGATCGTGGGGGTCGAGCAGGACCTGACGCTGGGCTTCGTAGAGATCCTGTTCGTTCTCCACCGCCGCCGCGTCGAGCACCCGGTCGGCGTCGTAGAACACCAGCCCGATGTAGCGCAGACGCCCGACGCAGGTTTCGGCACACACCGTCGGTAGCCCGACCTCGATGCGGGGATAACAGAACGTGCACTTCTCGGCTTTGCCGGTCTTGTGATTGAAATAGACCTTCTTGTACGGGCATCCGGAGATGCACATCCGCCAGCCGCGGCACCGGTCCTGGTCGACGAGGACGATGCCGTCCTCCGAGCGCTTGTAGATCGCTCCGGACGGGCACGACGCGACACACGAGGGGTTGAGGCAGTGCTCGCAGATCCGGGGCAGGTAGAACATGAACGTCTCTTCGAGCGACGTCTTGACCTCTTCGTTGATCTTCGCCAGGATCGGGTCGTCCGGAACGATCTCGGGCGAGCCCGCCAGGTTGTCGTCCCAGTTGGCCGACCACTCCACTTTCATCGGTTCGCCGCTGAGGAGACTGCGCGGTCGCGCCACCGGGATGTTCTCCCCCGCAGGGGCGTTGGTGAGGGTCTCGTAGTCGTACGTCCACGGTTCGTAGTAGTCGTCGATCGACGGCATCTTGGGGTTGGAGAAGATCCGGCTGAGCTTGTGGAGGCGGCCGCCGTCGCGCAGCCGAATCCTGCCCTTCTTGTCCCTGATCCAGCCGCCGCGCCACTTGTCCTGATCCTCGTAGGTGCGGGGGTACCCCTGACCCGGACGGGTCTCCACGTTGTTGAACCAGACGTACTCGGTTCCGGAACGGTTGGTCCAGGTCTGTTTACAGGTCACCGAGCACGTGTGACACCCGATGCACTTGTCGAGGTTCATGACCATCGCCATCTGTGCCATGACCTTCATGAGTGCCCCCGTCCGTGGGGTCCGATGGTGTACATCAGTACGTCACCTCCTGAGACCGGCGGCGCACGACCGTGACTTCGTCGCGCTGGTTGCCGGTCGGTCCGAGATAGTTGAAGGCATACGAGGTCTGGGCGTAGCCGCCCGCCAGATGACTCGGTTTCATCAGGATCCGCGTGATCGAATTGTGGATCCCGCCACGCTTTCCGGTGGTTTCGGTGAGCGGGACATCGATGACGCGTTCCTGCGCGTGGTAGACGAACACCACGCCCTCGGGCATGCGCTGCGACACGATGGCCCGGCACACCACCACGCCGTTGCGGTTCACGGCCTCGATCCAGTCGTTGTCGCGCACCGAGATCTTCGCCGCGTCCGCCGGACTCATCCACATCGTCGGTCCGCCGCGCGAGAGCGAGAGCATGAACAGGTTGTCCTGATACTCCGAGTGGATCGACCATTTCGAATGCGGGGTCAGGTATCTCACCGTCAGCCCCACTCCGTCACCGGTACCGAGGGATGTCTCACCGAACAGACGGTTCATGTCCAGCGGGGGCCGGTAGGTCGGAAGTTGCTCGCCCATCTCCTCGATCCAGTCGTGGTCGAGGTAGAAGTGCATCCGGCCGGTGAGGGTGTGGAACGGTTTGAGTTCCTCGATGTTGGTGGTGAAGGGTGCGTAGCGGCGACCACCTGTTTCGCTGCCCGACCATTCCGGGCTCGTGACCACCGGTACCGGCCGGGCCTGCGTGTCGGCGTAGGTGATCCGGCGTTCCTCACTGCCTTCGGCGAGGTGGACGAGCCTGCGCCCGGTTCGCTTCTCGAGTTCGCGATACCCCTGCACGGCGAGCCGGCCGTTCGACGCCCCGGACAGCGCGAGAATCACGTCGCACATCCGTTCCGCAGTGGTGATCGCCGGGCGCCCGGCGGCGGCACCGGAATCCATGACGCCGAACTTGACGGCGAGTTCGGCGACCTCCTGGTCGGGGTGGGTGGTCACCCCCTTGGTGGTCAGCCCTGCCGACTCCGCGAGCGGCCCGAGCGTGGCCCACTTGTCGGCGACGGCGGTGTAATCCCGCTCGACGACCACGAGAGGCCCCATGGTCTTCCCCGGGATGGGCACTTCACCGGTTTTCCTCCAGTCGTTCTCCGTTCCACCGGGATACGCCATCGCACCGGGCGTGTCGTGCTGGAGCGTCCCCATCACCACATCGGTCCGCGTCCCCAGATGCGTGCGTGCCAGGGCGCTGAACGCCTTCGCGACCGCACCGAACGCCTCGTAGTCCGAGCGGGTCTCCCAGGGAGGATCGATCGCGGGACTGAACGCGTGCACGTAGGGGTGCATGTCGGTACTCGACAGGTCGCCCTTCTCGTACCAGGTCGCCGCGGGCAGCACGACATCCGAGAACAGCGTCGTCGACGTCATCCGGAAGTCGATGGACATGAGCATGTCGAGTTTGCCGTCGGGGACGTCCTCCGGCCAGGCGACGTCGTTCGGACGCAGATCCGGCGTGGCCTTCGCACCCTGAATGTTCGAGTCGGTACCCAGCAGATGCTGCAGGAAGTACTCGTTGCCCTTGCTGGAGGAGCCGAGAAGATTCGAGCGCCACACACTCAGCACGCGCGGCCAGTTACGCGGCGACCCGGGATCGGTGACGGCGAGTTTCACCGTCCCCTGGGCAAGTTGCTCGGCGACATACTCGGGGATGTCGCGACCGGCCGCACGAGCCTCGTCCGCCAGATCGTGTGTGTTGCGGTCGAACTGGGGATAGAACGGCGACCATCCCATCGCGACGGCCGACGCCATCACGTCCATGGTGTGCTTGTCCCGGAAGCGCCCCCGCGACAGCGGGCTCGAGAGGGCGTCCGCCCGGTACCCGTCGTACTTCCACTGGTCGGTGTGCACGTACCAGTACGAGGTGCCCGCCATCTGACGAGGTGGCCTGCTCCAGTCGGTGGCCATCGCCATCGTGGCCCACCCGGTTGCGGTTCGGCACTTCTCCTGCCCGACGTAGTGCGCCCAGCCGCCGCCGTTGCGTCCCATCGCTCCGGTCAGGAGCAGCAGGGACAGCACGGCCCGGTAGGTCGCGTCGCCGTGGAACCACTGGCAGATTCCGGCTCCCATGATGATCATGGAGCGCCCGCCCGATTCCTCGGAGTTTCGCGCGAGTTCCCGGGCCACCCGGATCGCCTGCGCCGCAGACACTCCGGTGATCGATTCCTGCCACGCCGGCGTGTAGGGCGTCGACGGATCGTCATACCCGGTCGGCCACTGCCCGGGCAGATTCAACTCTGCCCGCTGCACGCCGTATTGGGCGAGCATCAGGTCGAACACCGTGCAGACCAGGTGCTCACCCACCCGGCGGACCGGCACACCGCGCTCGAGGCTTCCGCCCCGACCGTCGATCGTGTCGAAACTCGGCAGATGCACGGCGAGGACCTCCGCTGCGCCGCCGGCCGGCGGTGCCACCGTGAGGGCGGGCGACAGGTCACCCAGTTCGAGGTTCCACTTGCCGATACCCTCCTCGCCGTAGCGGAATCCGAGGGAACCGTGAGGAACCGTCACGCTGTCGGTGGCGCTGTCGAGCAGCACGGGCTTGAACGCGGCGTTCTCCACGTCCTGCCCGAGGTCGGCCGCGGTGAGGTTCTTGCCCGCCACCCACTTTCCGCCGCGCTCTTCGAGTTTCACCAGGAAGGGCAGATCGGTGTACTGCGCGGAGAAGTCCGTGAAGAAAGGTACGGGCTTCTCGACGTAGCACTCGCGCAGCAGGACGTGGCCCATCGCCATCGCCAGGGCACCGTCGGTTCCGGCAGCACACGGCATCCACTCGTCCGCGAACTTCGTGTTGTCCGCGTAGTCCGGGCTGATCGCGACAACCTTGGTCCCGCGGTACCGCACCTCCGTCATCCAGTGTGCGTCGGGGGTACGGGTCACCGGGACGTTGGAACCCCACATCAACAGGTACGACGCGTCCCACCAGTCGCCCGACTCGGGGACGTCGGTCTGGTCCCCGAAGACCTGCGGGGAGGCGACCGGCAGGTCCGCGTACCAGTCGTAGAACGAGGTCATGGCGCCACCGACCAGTTCGACGAACCGGGAACCGGCTGCGTGCGACACCATCGACATGGCGGGAATCGGGGAGAAACCGGCGATGCGGTCGGGCCCGTACTCCTTGATGGTGTGCACGTGGGACGCGGCGACCATTTCGGTGGCTTCGGCCCAGGTGACCCGCACCAGCCCGCCCTTGCCTCGCGCACGCTGGTACCGGCGCCGGCGTTCCGGGTCGTTCTGAATGTCCGCCCACGCCAGTACCGGATCACCGAGACGCTGTTTGGCCTCGCGATACATCTCGACGAGGACTCCGCGCGCGTACGGGTACCGCACCCGTGTCGGAGAGTAGGTGTACCAGGAGAAGGCCGCTCCTCGGGGGCAACCGCGCGGTTCGTACTCGGGGCGGTCCGCTCCCACCGTGGGATAGTCCGTCTCCTGGGTTTCCCAGGTGATGATCCCGTCCTTGACGTAGATCTTCCACGAGCACGAACCGGTGCAGTTCACGCCGTGTGTCGATCGCACCACCTTGTCGTGGCTCCACCGGTCGCGGTAGAAGATGTCACCTTCTCTGCCGCCCTGGTGCAGGATGCTGCGGGTGTCGGCGGATTCTTCGCCACGCGTGAAGAACCGGCCGCTACGCACCAGCAGTTCCTCGAGCGTCCCACCCACAGCGACTTTTTCCGTAGTCACGTGCTCTCCTCCGGTTGCCTGTGTGGAGCGTCCCGCGATGCGGCAGGTTCACGTGCCTTCAGCCAGACCGCGGTGTAGACCAGTGCAATGAGAGCCGCCGCGACCAGGAGCAACAGGCCCACGGTGTAGTCGTTGCCCACCGGGTCGTAGGTCGCGCCCATGACCAAGGGCGGGAAGTATCCGCCGAGGCCACCTGCCGCCGCGACGATTCCGGTGATGCTGCCGACGGACTGCGCGGGCGAACGCCGCGCCACCCAGGCGAACACGCCTCCGGTGCCGATGCCGAGGAAGATCGCCATCGAGATGAAGACAACGGCCGACCAGAAGTCCGGCGGTGGCTTGAACGTGGCGATGAATGCGGTCACGGCGGTGCCGGCGAAGGATGCGATCACCACGTACTTCGGTGGGATCCGGTCGGAGAGGGTTCCGCCGATGGGGCGGGCGATCACCGCGGCGACGGCGAACCCCGCGGTACGGGTACCTGCATCCACCGCGGAGAACTCGTACACCGTCCTGATGTAGGTGGGCAGGTAGCTGCTGAACGCGACGAAACCGCCGAAGACGATGGCATACAGGAACGACATTTCCCAGGTGACCCGGAGTTTGCATGCCGCAAGGAATTTGGGCACCACCGGCTGGGTGTTGGGAACGAATGCGGGCGCGTTCCTCATGACGGTCAGACACAACACCGCGGTCAGTGCGAGCACCACTGCGATGATCACGTGGGTGGCGACCAGCCCGAACCATCCGACGAAACGCGGCGTGAAGAAGGCCGACAGTGCCGTGCCGACCATGCCCGCACCGAATACACCCGTGGCGAAGCCACGACGCGACGGGTCGTACCAGTTGTTGGCGAACGGGATCCCGACGGCGAAAATCGTGCCGGCGATTCCCAGGAAGAATCCGAAGACGAGCAGCAGCGGGTACGAGCCCGCACTGCCCGCGAAGCCGACCGCGAGGACCGGCAGTATCGACGCGAGGGTGATCGTGATGAACATGACCCTGCCGCCGTAGCGGTCCGTGAGGGCGCCCACCACGATCCTGCCGAGCGACCCCACGAGGATCGGGGTCGCCACGAGCATCGATGTCTCGGAGCTGCTCAGCGACATGTCGCCGGCGTAGGTGGTGGACAGCGGTCCGATCAGGTTCCAGGCCCAGAAGTTCATGGCCGACACCCAGGTCGCCAGTGCCAGGTTGACTCCTGGACGTGCCCCGATTCCTGAGGCTGTAACCGTGCTCACACCACCAGGGAACACCCTCGGCAGAATCGCCGTACGCCTTTTGCCTAAAGGTTTACACGGGGGTGGTCTTCGATTCTCCATGTTGCGAGCCATCGGCGACGCTCCGCCGCAGGTCGGGTCGGCGACCGGACAGGACCCTCGCGCAACGACACCGCGCGCTGTTCCCGCCCCGAAGGGAAGGAACAGCGCGCGGTGATTGCCTGTCCCGGAGCGGGAGGCTACCGGGAGGAGCCGATCAGGACTCGGTGGCTGCCTCGGCCGGAGCGGCCTCGGCGGCGGCGTCGTCCTCGACGGGCACGAGGCTGATCTTGCCCCGGTTGTCGATGTCGGCGATCTCGACCCGCAGCTTGGACCCGACGCTCACGACGTCTTCGACCTTCGCGATGCGCTTGCCGTTGCCGAGCTTGCTGATGTGCACCAGACCGTCACGGCCCGGGAGCAGGGAGACGAACGCACCGAACGCCGTGGTCTTGACCACGGTGCCGAGGAAACGCTCGCCGACCTTCGGCAGCTGCGGATTGGCGATGGCGTTGATCTTGTCGATCGCTGCCTGCGCGGACGGACCGTCCGCAGCTCCGACGTACACGGTGCCGTCGTCCTCGATGGAGATGTTGGCGCCGGTCTCCTCGGTGATCGAGTTGATCATCTTGCCCTTGGGCCCGATGACCTCGCCGATCTTGTCGATCGGAACCTTGATCGTGGTGATGCGCGGCGCGAACGGGCTCATCTCGTCCGGAGCGTCGATGGCCTCGGCCATGACCTCGAGGATCGTGGCGCGCGCGTCGTGTGCCTGCGACAGCGCACCCGCGAGCACCTGCGACGGGATTCCGTCGAGCTTGGTGTCGAGCTGCAGCGCGGTGACGAAATCCTTCGTTCCGGCGACCTTGAAGTCCATGTCGCCGAACGCGTCTTCGGCTCCGAGGATGTCGGTCAGTGCCACGTAGCGGATCTCACCGTCGACCTCGTCCGAGACCAGGCCCATCGCGATACCCGCG
Source organism: Rhodococcus sp. NPDC060084 (assembly GCF_042730335.1). NCBI lineage: Bacteria > Bacillati > Actinomycetota > Actinomycetes > Mycobacteriales > Nocardiaceae > Rhodococcus > Rhodococcus sp. NPDC060084. Next base: position 62,576 of record NZ_JBHWWX010000016.1, on the reverse strand, counting down.
ACCGGAGCCTTGAGCGGAACACCGGCGTTGAGCAGCGACAGGGTCGAGGCGCACACCGAACCCATCGACGTGGAACCGTTGGAGCTCAACGCTTCCGACACCTGACGGATCGCGTACGGGAACTCTTCCTGGCTCGGGAGCACCGGCACGAGTGCCCGCTCCGCGAGGGCGCCGTGGCCGATCTCGCGACGCTTCGGCGAACCGACGCGGCCGGTCTCACCGGTCGAGTACGGCGGGAAGTTGTAGTGGTGCATGTAGCGCTTGCTGGTCTCCGGGCCGAGCGAGTCGACCTGCTGAGCCATCTTGACCATGTCGAGGGTGGTGATACCCATGATCTGGGTCTCGCCACGCTCGAACAGAGCCGAACCGTGTGCACGGGGAACGACCGCGACCTCGGCCGAGAGTGCACGGATGTCCGTGATCCCGCGCCCGTCGATACGGAACTGGTCACGCAGGATGCGCTGGCGAACCAGCTTCTTGGTCAGCGCGCGGAAGGCCGCGCCGATCTCCTTCTCGCGACCCTCGAACTTCGGGCCGACCTGCTCGAGAACCTCGACCTTGATCTCGTCGGTGCGCTCGTCACGCTGCTGCTTGCCGGCGATGGTCAGCGCCTCGGCCAGCTTCGTCGACGCCGCAGCCTCGACCTCGGCGTACACGTCGTCCGCGTAGGCCGGGAACAGCGGGAAGTCGCCGGTCGGCTTCGCGGCAGCAACAGCGAGCTGCTGCTGAGCGACGCAGAGGCGGGCGATGAACGGCTTGGCGGCCTCGAGGCCCTGCGCGACGATCGCTTCGGTCGGCGCCTGTGCGCCACCCTCGACGAGTGCGATGACGTTCTCGGTGGCCTCCGCCTCGACCATCATGATCGCGACATCAGCGGTGTCCGGGTTGTCCGCACCGCCGACGATGCGGCCCGCGACCACCATGTCGAACACGGCGTTCTCGAGCTGCTCGACCGTCGGGAAGGCAACCCACTGGCCGGCCTTGTTGTCGTCGGACGTGATGAGTGCGACACGCACACCGCCGACGGGTCCGGAGAACGGCAGTCCGGCGAGCTGCGTCGACGCCGACGCCGCGTTGATCGCGACCACGTCGTACAGGTCGTTCGGGTTCAGGCTCAGAACCGTGACGACGACCTGGATCTCGTTGCGCAGGCCGTCCACGAAGGACGGGCGCAGCGGCCGGTCGATCAAGCGGCACGTGAGGATCGCGTCGGTGGAGGGACGGCCCTCGCGACGGAAGAACGAGCCCGGGATGCGCCCGGCAGCGTACATACGCTCTTCGACATCCACCGTGAGCGGGAAGAAGTCGAAGTGCTCCTTGGGGTGCTTCGACGCGCTGGTGGCCGACAGCAGCATGGTCTCGTCGTCGAGGTAGGCGACGACGGCGCCGGCGGCCTGCTGTGCGAGGCGGCCGGTCTCGAAACGGATGGTGCGGGTGCCGTAGGCACCGTTGTCGAGTGTCGCGACGGCTTCGTAGACGCCTTCGTCGGTCTCGACTGCGGAATTGCTTGTCATCTTTGTATCTTCTCTTCCCTCTTCGTCTTCGCCGTACCCGCGCGGGCTCCACGGCCCCCTTGGCCGTGGTAGCGCACCGATTCACGGAGGCGGTCGTCGATCGAAACCCTCCGGCGGGGGCGTCTCTTACGGACGCCGTGCCCGGACCGGAAAGTCACTACCGAGGACCGACACCATCGGTGCATACGGTTCACCGCCGTCGGCGGTGTGGCGTGCCGGCTATACCGGCACAAACACCGATAGCCAACGGGGCCCAGTGTAGTGGGTGCCCCGTTGGCTGTCGGAAAAGATCAGCGGATGCAGATCGTGTCGCTTCTCGGCTGCGTCAGCGACGCAGGCCCAGACGCTGGATGAGCGAGCGGTAACGCTCGACGTCGACCTTCTCGACGTACTTCAGCAGGCGGCGACGACGACCGACCAGCAGCAGCAAGCCGCGGCGGGAGTGGTGGTCGTGCTTGTGCTGCTTGAGGTGCTCGGTGAGGTCGACGATGCGCTTGGTGAGCATCGCAACCTGAGCCTCGGGCGACCCGGTATCGGTCTCGTGCAGGCCGTATTCGCCGAGGATCGACTTCTTCTGTTCGGTGGTCAATGCCACTGGTAGTTCTCCTGAACAACTGACGTCCGCGTGACAGATAGCGGACCGGGTCCGCCGGTGCGGCCGCCGCGAACCGCAGCACACACCAGCGGTCGATATTACCAGAGCCGCGCCCGCCCCCCGCGCGCCCGCCTCTCCCGTACGTTCGGCCGACGGGGATACCCGGCGGCCGGTACATGCGGTCAGCCGGCAGCGAGTACCTCGCGCACGCGGTCGGCATCGCGGTGCATCGCAGAAATCAGCGCCTCCACGGAATCGAACTTCTCCATGCCGCGCAGCCGTTCGACGAAGTCCACCGCCACGTGCTGACCGTAGAGATCGGCTTCCTCGTCGAGGACGTATGCCTCGACGGTGCGCTTGCGTCCGGAGAACGTGGGATTGGTTCCGACCGACACCGCGGCCATGTACCGCTCCCCGACCGAGACACCGTCGACGGGTGATCCCGAGCCGAGCACGGTGAACCATGCGGCGTAGACGCCGTCGGCCGGGATAGCGGCGTACATCGGCGGCGCGACGTTCGCGGTCGGGAAGCCGAGCCCGCGCCCTCTCCCGTCGCCGTGCACGACGACTCCTTCGACGCGATGAGGGCGGCCGAGCGCATCGGCCGCCGCAGCGACATCACCGGCGTCGACACAGGACCGGATGTAGGTCGAGGAGAACGTGACGGCGTGCTCGGCGACGAGGGTCAGGCCCTGCACCGCGAAACCGGATCGCGCGCCGATCGAGCGCAGGAGGTCGACGGTGCCGGCCGCCTTCTTGCCGAAGGTGAAGTTCTCCCCCACGACCACTTCCGCGACATGGAGTCGTTCGACGAGGATCTCGTGGGCGTACCGCTCCGGCGAGAGCTTCATGAATTCGGGGGTGAACGGCACGACGCAGAACACGTCGATTCCCAGTTCCTCCGCCAGCTCGGCGCGCCGCGCCAGTGTCGTCAGCTGCGCGGGGTGACTTCCCGGCCGCACGACCTCCATGGGGTGTGGATCGAACGTCATGAGCACGCTCGGGACACCTCGTTCCGTCGCGGCTTTCACAGCGCTCGAAATCAGCTGCTGGTGCCCCCGGTGTACGCCGTCGAACACCCCGATCGTCACCACACAACGACCCCAGTCCGCAGGTATCTCGTCCAGACCTCGCCATCTCTGCACATCGGCAGCCTACGGCGCACGCGCCGGTCGGTCATCCTCGACCGGCTCCGTAGCCCACGTGGACAACATCCGGCACCCGAATGCATAATTTCGGTGTGCCGAAGATTTCCATTAGATGGGTCAAAACCGCCGTTCTGGCGGCTGCTGCCGTCGCCCTCACCGCCTGCACCTCACCGACGGACGCCGACGAGCGGCCGTTCGCCCTCACCACGTTCACCGTGATCGCCGACATGACCCGCGCCGTCGCCGGAGACCATGTGCGCGTCGAATCCATCACGAAACCGGGCGCCGAGGTCCACGGCTACGAGCCCACTCCCAGCGACCTCCGCAACGCCGCCGACGCCGATCTCGTCCTGGACAACGGACTCGGGCTCGAGCGCTGGTTCGAACAGTTCCTCGAAGACGCCGACGCCTCGCACGTCGTCCTCAGCGACGGCATCGAACCGGTGTACATCACCGGAGACAGCTACGCCGGGCAAACCAATCCGCACGCGTGGATGTCACCGCTCACCGCGCAGATCTATGTCGACAACATCGCCGCCGCGTTGTCCGATCTCGCACCCGAACACGCGGACGACTTCGCGGCGAACGCATCCACGTACAAAGCCGAACTCGCGGCGCTCCACGACGAACTGATCGCCGGTGTCTCGGCACTACCGGAGGAGCAGCGAGCCCTCGTGACGTGTGAGGGCGCGTTCAGTTACCTGGCGCGCGACGCAGGGTTGCGGGAGGCCTACCTGTGGCCGGTCAACGCGGACCAGCAGGGCACGCCCCAGCAGGTCGCCCGGACCGTGGACTTCGTGCGCGAGAACCGGGTCCCCGCGGTGTTCTGCGAATCGACCGTGTCGGACAAGGCGCAGCAGCAGGTCGCGGCGGACACCGGGGCGCGGTTCGGCGGCACCCTCTACGTCGATTCGCTGTCCGGCCCGGACGGTCCCGTCCCCACCTACCTGGACCTGCTGCGGCACGACATCTCGACGATCACGGCAGGATTGACACGATGACGGCACCTGCACTGGACATCGATACGGTCACCGTCCGCTACGACACCGTCACCGCGCTCGACCGGGTGTCCCTGAGCTTGTCGCCGGGAACGGTGTGCGGTCTGGTCGGAACCAACGGCTCGGGCAAGTCGACCCTCTTCAAAACGATCATGGGCCTGGTCCGGCCCGTGTCGGGGCGCGTGTCCATCGCGGGCGAATCCACGGTGGTCGCGCGCCGGACCGGCGCAGTGGCATATGTGCCGCAATCGGAGGCCGTCGACTGGGATTTCCCGATCGGGGTGCGGGAAGTGGTGATGACCGGCCGCTACGGTCACCAGGGATTCATGCGCCGGCCCCGGCCGGCGGACCGCGCGGCAGTCGAGTCCGCACTCGACCGCGTCGGCATGACCGACTATGCGACACGGCAGATCGGCCAGCTCTCCGGAGGACAGCGCAAACGCGTGTTCGTGGCGCGCGCGATCGCGCAGGAAGCTCCGCTGCTCCTGCTCGACGAACCGTTCGCCGGCGTGGACGCGAAGACGCAACAGGCACTGACAGCGGTGATCCGGGACCTCGCGGCCTCGGGACGCGCAGTCCTGGTCGCCACGCACGACCTCACCGGACTGCCGGTTCTCTGCGACGAAGCCGTCCTGCTGCAACGACGCCTCCTCGTCCACGGTCCACCCGAGGAGGTGCTGCGTCCCGAGAACCTGGCGCTCGCATTCGGCGCTTCCCCCACCGAGTCGCCGGCAAGTGCGCCGGTCGCGCGAGAGGTGCAGTGATGGTGGATCTCCTTGTCGATCCTCTGCAGTACGGATTCATGCAGCGCGCGCTGATCGTGGCGGTCGCCGCCACAGTGGTGTGCGCGTTGCTCAGCTGCTGGCTCGTCCTGATCGGCTGGTCGCTCATGGGCGATGCCGTCTCGCACGCGGTCCTGCCCGGTGTCGTACTCGCCTATCTCGTCGGCGCACCCTTCGCGCTCGGCGCCCTGCTGTTCGCCGGGATCGCGGTTGCCTTGATCGGACTCGTGCGCAGCACGAGCCGGGTGAAAGAAGACGCGGCGATCGGCATCGTGTTCACCACGCTCTTCGCGCTCGGTGTCGTGCTGATCTCGAAGAATCCCAGCCAGGTCGATCTGAACCACGTACTTTTCGGCAACCTGCTCGGACTTGCCTCGAGCGACGTCTGGCAGGTCTCGGCGCTCGCGGCGGTCGTGCTGATCGTGCTGGTGGTCAAACGCCGCGACCTGACGTTGTTCGCGTTCGACCGGGTGCAGGCGCACGCCCTGGGTATCTCGCCCGGCAGGTTGTCGGCTCTGCTGCTCGCACTCCTGGCCGTGACCATCGTCAGCGCGATCCAGGCCGTCGGCGTCATTCTGGTCGTGGCGATGCTCATCATTCCGGGCGCAACCGCGTATCTGCTCACCGACCGTCTCGCGCGGATGCTCGTCATCGCCCCCATCCTTGCGGTCGCGGCCTCGGTGGTCGGGGTGTACACGAGCTACTACACCGACGCCGCGACCGGTGGTGTCGTGGTGCTGGCGCAGGCAGTGGTGTTCGCAGCCGTGTATCTGTTCTCGCCGCGCCACGGAGTGGTCACCAAAGCGATCCGGCATCGCACCGGTGCCGGCGACGCGGGTGAATCCGTGCTGCCGGTTACCTAAACTGAACGCGTGACGGACACGAGCGAGACCACCGCGACCGAGACACTGTCCTCGGTGGCCCAGGACTATCTGAAAATAATCTGGACGGTCCAGGAGTGGTCCGGAGAGAAGATCTCCACCAAACTGCTTGCCGAGAAGCTCGGAGTCTCGGCGTCGACCGTGTCCGAGGCGGTGCGGCGCCTGGCCGATCAGGGCCTGCTCGACCACGCACGCTACGGGTCGATCTCGCTCACCGATGCAGGCCGGACCGCTGCCGTCTCGATGGTGCGGCGGCACCGCCTCATCGAGACCTTCCTGGTACGGGAACTCGGCTACGGCTGGGACGAAGTCCACGACGAAGCCGAAGTGCTCGAGCACGCGGTATCCGAACGGATGGTCGCCGCCATCGACGCCAAGCTCGGTTACCCGGAACGCGACCCCCACGGCGACCCCATCCCGTCGCACGACGGCCGTATTCCGGCGCCGCCCGCCCGTCCACTGACCACGTTCAGCGACGGCGAGCACGGCCGGGTCGCGCGGATCTCCGACGCCGACCCGGCGATGCTGCGCTACTTCGACGAGGTCGGCATCGCCCTCGACACCGATATCCGCGTGGTGGAACGACGAGATTTCGCCGGAACGGTCTCGATCGGGATCGGCACCGACGGCCGCACCGTGGACCTGGGCACCCTTGCCGCAGGCGCGATCTGGCTCGTCTGAGCCGTCACATGTTCGCGGGCCGGACCACGAACACCGACGCCGCGCGACGCCCCTTCTCCTGGACCAGCGCCGCCGCGCGGCCGTGCTCGTCGACCGCCGCGTAGACCCCCTCGATCCCCACGGGTTCGAGCCAGCGTCCGTTCGCGAGCACTGCTGCCTCGTCGTCGCTCACGGTCCGGCACTCGAACGCGGTGCGGATCGCGTCGTCGATGCCGAGACTCGGCACGGGATCGTCCGCGAGTTCCTCGAGGGTGCGCGCGTGTTCGAGTCCGAACGGGCCCACCCGGGTGCGGCGCAGGGCCGTCAGGTGTCCCCCGACTCCCAGGGTGGCCCCGAGGTCACGGGCGAGTGCGCGAATGTAGGTTCCCGACGAGCAGTCCACCTCGACATCGAGGTCGACGAAGGCACCGTCGTTGCGGCGCGCGAGCACGTCGAACCGCGACACCGTCACCGGCCGCGCGGGGATCTCGACGGTCTCCCCCTCGCGCATGCGGGCATAGGCGCGCTTACCGTCGATCTTGATGGCACTCACGCTCGCCGGAATCTGCTCGATGTCTCCGGTCAGCGTCTCCACCACCTCGGCGATCCGCTCGTCGGTCACACCGGACGCATCCGACGTCTCCACGACGTCGCCTTCGGCGTCGTCTGTGACGGTGCTCCGGCCGAGCCGGATCGTCGCGGTGTAGGACTTGGTGGTCAGCGACAGCAGACCGAGAAGCTTGGTGGCCCGCTCGACGCCGAGCACGAGCACACCCGTGGCCATCGGATCGAGAGTGCCGGCGTGGCCGACCTTGCGGGTGCCGAGCAGCCGGCGGCAACGCGCCACCACGTCGTGGCTGGTCATACCGGCAGGCTTGTCGACGACGAGCAGGCCCGCGCGGGCGACGGCAGGATTGTCGGAGAATTCGTGGGTTCGGTCGGTCATCGTTCAGCGCACCGTGATCGCGGTGAGAACGAGACCGTCGGCGACGAGCCATCGTCCGTCGAATCCGGTGAGCGGTGGACCGTCCGGCGTGTCGCCGGGCACCAGAATCCGGGAGTGGAAGGTGCCGGTCACGGCATCGGCGGTGGTGTCGCGCTCGAACGTGATGTGCGCGTCCTCGAACCCGAGCCACCGGCCGGTGAGCGGAAACCATGCCTTGTAGGTGGCTTCCTTCGCGCAGAACAGCAGACGGTCCCAGTGCAGGTCGTCGCCCGCCGACGCGAGCCATTCCCGTTCCGGTTCGAGGCTGACCGCCGGCAGGACCCCGTCGGGGAGCACGTCGTGGGGCTCTGCGTCGATCCCCAGCGACCGCACCTGCAGCGAGTAGCCGAGCACTGCGGCCCGGTACCCGTCGCAGTGGGTGAGACTGCCCACCAGCCCACGCGGCCACACCGGAGCGCCGCGCTCGCCCCGCAGGACGGGGCCGGGTTCGACCCCGAGGTGCCGCATCGCCTGCCGGGCACAGTGCCGGGCACCGGCGAACTCCCGGCGGCGTTTGTCCACCGCGCGTGCGACGAGCGGTTCCTCCTGCGGATGCGGCCGCAGTCCCGGCGGGTCGGAGAACATTTCCGCAGCGGCGACCCCCTCCGGCACGATGCGCGACAGCAGCGCCGCGTGTGTCTCGGCCTGTTCTCCGGCGGACGGCTCGGTCACCGCATCTCCCTCTGTCGTTGTGCTCGCATTTTCTCGGCTTCGGCTTCCATCTCGGGTGTCACCGTGAAGTGACCGCCCCACTTGTTCAGGGTTCCCGGCGGGTAGTCCGGCACCGGAAGGATCTGCCGGAGAAGCCGATCGGGCAGTCCGCGCCGCTGCCATTCCCTCGGGTAGCCGACCGACACCTCTTCGAAGCGGACCCCGTCGTAGTACGTCGTCCGGGGAATGTGCAGGTGCCCGTAAACGCTGCACAGCGCGCGGTAGCGCAGATGCCAGTCGGCCGTCTCGGTGGTCCCGCACCACAGTGCGAACTCGGGGTAGAACAGCATTCGGGTGGGTTCACGCACCAGCGGGAAATGATTGATCAGCACCGTGGGCAGAGCCGGGTCGAGCGCGTCGAGCCGAGCCCGGGTCTGTTCCACCCGCACCGCGCACCACGTGTCCCGCGTGACATACGGGTCGGGCCGAAGCAGGAACTCGTCGGTCGCGACGACGTTGCGGTCGCGTGCGACGGTGAGGCCTTCGGCCTTGGTGGTGGTGCCGTCGGGCAGGAACGAGTAGTCGTACAGCAGGAACATCGGTACGAGCACTACCGGTCCCCCCTCGCCTTCCCAGACGGGATAGGGATCCTCGGGCGTGAGCACCCCGAGTTCGCGGCACATCGTGACGAGGTAGTCGTAGCGGGCCACCCCGTGCATCTGCACGGGATCCTTCGCGGTGGTCCACAGTTCGTGGTTGCCCGGAACCCAGATGACCTTCGCGAACCGGCTGCTCAGCAGCGACAGAGCCCAGCGGATGTCGTCGGTTTTCTCCGACACGTCGCCGGCCACGATCAGCCAGTCGTCGGGCGACTCCGGATACAGGTCTTCGGTGACCGGCCGGTTGCCTCGATGGCCTACGTGAATATCACTGATCGCCCACAGCTTCGCTGCCACCGGCATCAACCTCCCGACTCGTTGTGCACGCCGACCTGCCGGTCCGCGCCCGTCACCGCCCATCGACCCGAGACCGTGCGTCCCACGACGGCGAGCATCCGCAACACGATGAACACCGTAAGCCCCGTCCAGATCCCCGCCAGACCCCAGTCGAAGACGAGAGAGCACCAGATGAACGGCAGGAACCCGATCAAGGCCGACAGCAGCGTTGCCGTCCGCAGGAACGCGGCGTCGCCCGCACCGAGGAGTACCCCGTCGAGCGCGAAGACGACACCGGCGACCGGCATGATCGCGACGAAGAACCACCATGCCACGTCGATCTGACCGAGTACCGCGAGGTCCGACGTGAACAAGCCCGGAATCACCGTGCGCCCGAGCAGGAACACGACGGCGAGACCGGTGGCGAACAACGCGGACCACGCGGTGACCCGCCATGCGAGCCGGGTGGCACCCCGGCGATCCGCGCCACCGAGCGCAGCACCGACGAGCGCCTGCGCCGCGATCGCCAGCGAATCCAGCGCGAGCGTCACGAAATTCCACAGTTGCAGGACCACCTGGTGGCCGGCAACTGCCGCGGCGCCGAACCGCGCGGCCACGGCCGCGGCGGAGAGAAAGCACGCCTGAAATGCCAGGCTGCGGGCGATCAGGTCCCGTCCGAGCCGTAACTGGGCGCCGATCACCTCGGGCCGGGGCCGCAGCGGCACTCCCGACCGCAAGAGCGCCACCACGAACAACGTCGCGGCGACCGTCTGGCCGAGCACGTTCGCGACGGCGGAGCCGACGAGTTCCCATCGCGGTGCTCCCAGCAGTCCGTGCACCAGCACGGGACACAACACCGCGGACAGGGCGAGACCTGCGATCACGTAGCGCAGCGGCCGGAAATTGTCCTGCACTCCCCGCATCCAGCCGTTGCCGGCCATACCGATGAGGATCAGAGGCACTCCGAACAGTGCCACCCGCAACCACGACACGGCTTCGGCGGCGATCTCGTCGTCACCGGCGATCAGGCGCGAGACAGGTCCGGCGAGGAGCTGCCCGGCCAGCAGAATGAGCAACCCCACTCCGACGGCGAGCCAGGTCGCCTGGACGCCCTCACCGACGGCGTCGTCGTGGCGGCGGGCGCCGTGGAGTCGCGCCGATCGGGCGGTGGTGCCGTACGACAAGAAGGTCAACTGTGTGCTGACCGTGGCCAGGACGAGTCCGCCGATCGCGAGTCCCGCGAGGGGCAACGCACCGAGGCGCCCCACCACAGCGATGTCGAAGAGCAGGTACAGCGGTTCGGCGGCGAGGACTCCGAGCGCGGGTAGGGCCAGACCGAGAATGCGACGGCCGGAGATCTCCGGCGTCGTCGCGGTGTCTCCCGTGGGTTCCCTCGTCACCCGAGTACGCCACGCAGTGCCGCCACCACCGAGTCCGGTGCGCCGTGCGCGGTGTAGCCGGCTGCGAACGCGTGGCCGCCGCCGCCGAGGGCGGTGGCGGCTGCGGATACATCCACCGCGGTCTTCGACCGGAGCGACACCGTCCACACTTCGGTCCCGACCTCCTTGAACACCGCGGCGACCTCCGCTTCTGCGGTGGTCCGCACGATGTCGATCACGCTCTCCACCTCCTCCGAACCGAGGTGTGCCGAATCGGCGCGACGAACGAACGCGTAGACCAGTCCCCTGCCCCGCACCGCCTCGGGTACCAGAGTCGCGGACGCCAGCACCGACGAGAGCATCGGCAACCACCCGAAGGGATGGGTATCGAGGAGCCCGCGGGTGATCGCGGATCCGTCGATGCCGGTCGCGAGAAGACGCGCCGCGAGGAGATGCGACGCAGGCCGGCCCCAGCGGAACGAACCGGTGTCCGTCACGAGCCCCGCGTACAGGCAATGGGCGAGGTCCGCGTCGAGCACGACACCCCACTCGTCGAACAGGTCGGCGAGCACCACGGCGGTGGCCTCCGCGTCCGGCACGATGAGGTTGTCGGTCCCGAACCGGGTGTTGGACACGTGATGGTCGATGACGAGGGTGCGCGCAGCACCTGTCAGGCGGTCACGCAGATCGCCGAGGCGCCCCGCCGTTCCGCAATCGACGGTCACCACGAGGTCCGCATCCCGGCGCACCGCGGCGGCGGGCGTAACCAGATGCCCGCCGGGCAGTGAGCGCATCGACTCCGGCACCTCGGCGGGAGCGGCGAAGGCCACCTGCACAGCGACGCCCCGCCGCTCGAGCGCGAGACCGAGTGCGAGCCCGCTGCCGAGGGTGTCGGCGTCGGGCTGGATGTGACACAGCACGGTCACCGTCGTCGCGGCGTCGAGCAGGGCCACGGCGCCCGGCAGGTCGACCGAGGCCCCCACTGCGGGCGCGGTGGCGTCCGCGCGAGGAGCAGCAGACCTCGGTTCGCTGCTCGGATCGTTACTCGGCGTCGTCACCGGTGTCACGCTCACGGGGCTCCTTGTACGGATCGGGATCGCCGGCGGGTACTGCGCCCTCGCGGGCGCGGGCCACATCCTCGTCGGCTGCGCGTGCCCGCGCAAGCAGTTCCTCCATCTGCCGTGCCGTGTCCGGCACGGTGTCGGTGACGAAGGTCAAGCTCGGGGTGAAGCGCACACCGGTGCCTGCACCGACCATGGTCCGCAGAACGCCCTTGGCCTTCTCGAGACCGGCGGCGGCTGCCTCCACGTCGGGTTCGGTGTCGAGGTCGGCGCCGCGCACGGTGTAGTAGACGGTCGCGTCGTGCAGGTCGGCGGTGACCTTCGCGTCGGTGATCGTCACGAACTCGAGCCGCGGATCCTTGATCTCGGTGCCGATCGCCGTGGCCACGATGGTGGCGATGCGCTTGGCGAGTCGGCGGGCCCGTGCTGGATCGGCCATGTCGTTCGTTCCTCTCCTCGGCCACCGGTGCCGGTGGCCGTGATGTCCGTCGGCCGGGTCAATCCTCCGGACCGAACAGTCTTCGTCTGGTGGACAGCAGGTCGAGTTCGGGGCGCTGTGCGACCAGTCGCTCGCAGGTGTCCAGTATGTCGCGCACGTGCGCGAAGTCGGGTGCGACCACCGCCACAGCCAGGGTGGAGCGCCGATAGAGGTCGTGCTCGCCGGTTTCCGCGACGGAGACACCGAAGCGACGCAATTCGGCGAGGACCGGCCGGATGTACGACCGCTTCTCCTTGAGTGAATGCACGTCTCCGAGCAGGATGTCCAGCTCGAGCGCTCCCAGGTACATCCGCATCCTCGGTGTCGGTGGTGGCGTCCCGACACGCCCGTGGCGGCGAACGACGAATCGTTCGCCGCCACAGGCGCGGGGTGTATCAGTCGCGCGGCTTCTCGCGAAGCTCGTACGCCTCGATCACGTCGCCGACCTTGATGTCGGAGTAGGTGACCGTCAGACCACACTCGTAGCCCTCGCGGACCTCGGTGACATCGTCCTTCTCGCGTCGCAGCGACGAGATGGTGATCGTCTCGGCGACAACGTTGTTGTCGCGGAGCAGACGAGCCTTCGCGTTGCGCTTGACGATGCCGGACTGCACGAGGCAACCCGCGATGTTGCCGACCTTCGACGACTTGAAGATCGCACGGATCTCGGCGCGGCCGAGCTCGACCTCCTCGTAGACCGGCTTGAGCATGCCCTTGAGAGCCTTCTCCACCTCGTCGATCGCCTGGTAGATGATCGAGTAGTAGCGGATGTCGACGCCCTCGCGGTTCGCCAGCTCCGTCGCCTTGCCTTCGGCGCGGACGTTGAAGCCGATGATCACCGCGTTGGACGCAGCTGCCAGGTTGACGTTGGTCTCGGTGATGCCACCGACACCGCGGTCGATGACCCGCAGACGCACCTCGTCGTCGATCTCGATACCCATGAGGGCCTCTTCGAGGGCCTCGACGGTACCGGAGTTGTCGCCCTTGAGGATGAGGTTGAGCTCGTTGTGCTCCTTGAGAGCGGCATCGAGATCCTCGAGGCTGATCCGCTTACGGCTCTTCGCAGCGAGCGCGTTGCGCTTGCGTGCGTTGCGCCGGTCGGCGATCTGGCGAGCGATACGGTCCTCGTCGACGACAACCAGGTTGTCGCCGGCGCCGGGCACCGACGTGAAGCCGATGACCTGGACGGGCCGCGACGGAAGCGCCTCGAGGACGTCCTCGCCGTGCTCGTCGACCATCCGCCGGACGCGACCGTAGGCATCGCCCGCGACGATGGAGTCGCCGACCCGCAGCGTGCCGCGCTGGACCAGCACCGTGGCGACCGGACCGCGACCGCGGTCGAGGTGCGCCTCGATGGCGACGCCCTGCGCCTCCATGTCGGGGTTGGCCCGCAGATCGAGCGATGCGTCTGCCGTGAGCAGCACCGCTTCGAGCAGCTGGTCGATGTTCAGCCCCTGCTTCGCCGAGATGTCGACGAACATGGTGTCGCCGCCGTACTCCTCGGTGACAAGGCCGTACTCGGTGAGCTGCTGACGGATCTTGTCCGGGTTCGCGCCCTCCTTGTCGATCTTGTTCACCGCGACCACGATCGGCACGTCGGCCGCCTGGGCGTGGTTGATCGCTTCCACCGTCTGCGGCATGACACCGTCGTCGGCCGCGACCACGAGGATCGCGATGTCGGTGGACTTCGCGCCACGGGCACGCATGGCGGTGAACGCCTCGTGACCCGGGGTGTCGATGAAGGTGATCAGGCGATCGTCACCGTTGAGGTGTGTGAGCACCTGGTAGGCACCGATGTGCTGCGTGATGCCGCCGGCCTCGCCCTCGCGGACCTTGGCCTGACGGATCGTGTCGAGCAGTCGGGTCTTGCCGTGGTCGACGTGACCCATGACGGTGACCACGGGCGGACGCTGCTGGAGGTCTTCCTCGCCGCCCTCGTTCTCGCCGTACTGAATGTCGAACGACTCGAGCAGTTCACGGTCCTCGTCCTCGGGGGAGACGACCTGCACGACGTAGTTCATCTCCGAGCCGAGAAGCTCGAGGGTCTCGTCGTTCACGGACTGAGTGGCCGTGACCATCTCACCGAGGTTGAACAGTGCCTGCACGAGTGCAGCGGGGTTCGCGTCGATCTTCTCGGCGAAGTCGGACAGCGATGCGCCACGAGCGAGCCGGATGGTCTCGCCGTTGCCACGCGGCAACCGCACGCCACCGACCGACGGCGCCTGCATCGAATCGTATTCCTGCCGCTTCTGCCGCTTCGACTTGCGACCGCGACGCGGAGCACCACCGGGGCGACCGAACGCACCGGCTGCGCCGCCACGGCCACGACCGCCGGCGCCACCGCCGCCGGGACGACCGCGGAAGCCACCGGGAGCACCTGCTCCTGCGGGCGCGCCGCCACCGGCGCCACCACCGCGGTAGCCGCCGCCACCGCCGGCGCCGCCACCGGGACGACCGCCCGGAGCACCGCCGGGACGACCCGGACGGCCGGCCGGAGCCGGACGTGCAGCCCGCTGCGGCATGGCACCGGGGTTGGGACGAGGGGGCATCGAACCCGGAGTCGGGCGAGGTCCGCCCTGACCGGGAGCCGGACGCGGACCGCCCTGGCCGGGAGCCGGACGGGGTCCGCCCTGACCTGCGGCGGGACGACCCTGACCGGGAGCCGGGCGGGGTCCGCCCTGACCTGCGGCGGGACGACCCTGGCCGGGAGTCGGGCGGGGACCACCGGGACGCGGAGCCGGACGCTCTGCCGGAGCAGACGAGTACGGGTTGTTACCGACGCGCGGGGCCTTGGGGCCGGGACGCGGGCCTGCCGGCTTGGGACCGGGCTTGGCCGACGGAGCCTGCGGGGACGCCGCCGCAGCGGGTGCCGCTGCTTCGGGAGCCGACGCAGCCGGAGCCTCGGCAGCCGGAGCGGCCGGAGCCTGCGCGGCCGGAGCCGGAGCTGCGGGAGCCGGCTTGGGGGCGACCGGCTTGGGAGCGCCGGGCTTCGGCCGCGAACCGGCGGCCGGGCTCGGAGCCGGTGTGGTCTCGGCCGGCGCGGGTGCCGCCGGTGTTGTTTCGGGGGCCGGGGCTGCAGCCGCCGGCGCGGGTGCCGCCGGGCGCGGACCCGGACGGGGTCCTCCGCCGGGACGCGGTCCCGGGGTGGGTGCGGCCTTACCGGCCGTAGCGCCGTCTTCCTTCGCGCTGCCGAACGATTCGCGCAAACGACGCGCAACCGGGGGCTCGACGGTCGAAGACGCCGACTTCACGAACTCGCCCTGCTCCTTGAGCCGTGCGAGTAGTTCCTTACTGGTGACACCGAGTTCTTTAGCCAACTCGTGCACGCGGGCCTTGCCTGCCACTGCTCTCCTCACTGATGAGGTCGAGCCGGCCAATGCCCGCACGACCTCGGGTTATCTCCGATGGACGTTCATCGCTGGTGCTTCACGGTGTGCTCATGAGTGTTCGTACCTGTTCTTCTCAGAGTTCGATGTCACTGTTGGTGCCTCGTCGCCGATCTCACTGTCACGCAGTCCGGTGACAATCGCCGGACTCCGCCACGTTCTGTGATCTCGCCGCCGCGGACCCGACCAGCTGATCCAGCGCCGCTGTATCCGGATTTCCGGATACTTTGAGTGCTCTGCCGAATGCTCGGCGCCGAACGGCCTGACCCAGGCACTCCGGGGTGGGGTGCAACCATGCACCTCGCCCGGGAAGCCTGTGCCCGGGGTCGGGAACCACGACGAACGTTCGTGATCCGTGCTCGCGTGCCACGACCCTCAGCAGCTCGGCAGCCAGCGTTCGCTGCCGACAACCGATACAGGTACGCACCGAGCCGGTGCGCGACCCATGGGTCGAGGGCAGTTCATGCTGAACCATCGACCACTCTACCGTTGTTTTGCGAAGAATCCCGCATTCCACGCCTACCTGCCTGTCGGCGCGTTACCGGAAGCCTCGTTCGTGGCGGGTGCAGCGTCACTGCGGATGTCGATTCGCCAGCCGGTCAGGCGTGCTGCCAGGCGGGCATTCTGACCCTCTTTGCCGATGGCCAGGGACAACTGGAAGTCGGGCACCACCACGCGCGCGGCGCGTGCTTCGGGGTCGACGACCGTGACCGATACCACCTTCGAGGGCGACAGGGCATTTCCGACGAACTTCGCAGGATCCTCGTCGTAGTCGATGATGTCGATCTTTTCCTCGCCCAGTTCGCGCATCACGTTGCGCACGCGCTGACCCATCGGCCCGATGCACGCGCCCTTCGCGTTGAGACCCGGAACGAGCGAGTGCACGGCAATCTTCGACCGGTGACCGGACTCGCGAGCGACCGCGACGATCTCCACCGAGCCGTCGGCGATCTCGGGCACCTCGAGCGCGAACAACTTGCGGACCAGGTTCGGGTGCGTACGCGAGAGCGTGATCTGCGGTCCGCGCTGGCCGCGGGACACGCCCACGACGTAGCACTTGATGCGGTCGCCGTGCTCGTACGTCTCGCCGGGGACCTGCTCGGCAGGAGGGATGAGCCCCTCGGTGCTGGTCGTCTCGCCGCCGATCTTGACCACCACCATGCCGCGGGCATTCGCGCGGGAGTCGCGCTGGACGACACCGCTGACGATTTCGCCCTCGTGGGTGGCGAACTCGCCGAACCGCTTTTCGTGTTCGGCGTCGCGAATGCGCTGCATGATGACCTGGCGCGCCGTCGTTGCGGCGATGCGTCCGAAGTCCTCGGGGGTGTCGTCCCATTCGGCGACGACGTTGCCGTCCTCGTCGCGCTCCTCCGCGAGCACCTGGATCGCACCGGTCTTGGTGTCGACGGCGACCCTGGCGTGCGGCTGGTGGCCGTCCACGTGGCGGTACGCCGTCAGCAGCGCGGTTTCCAGCGTCTCGATCAGTTCTTCGAACGGGATGTTCTTCTCGGACTCCAGCATTCGCAGAGCCGCGATCTCGATATTCACTTGTCCAGCCTCGTTTCGTTCACGTCTTCTTCTTCGTCTTCTTCGTCGCCGAGGACCTCGGCGATCTCGCCTGCGGCCGCCCTGCCGTCCGGGAGTCCCCCGGCCAGTTCGAGCTCGCGCGGGTTGGGCTTGGCGAACTCCACCTCGACCACCGCATGCCGGATCTCGCTCAAGGGGATAGCGCGCACGAACGGGCCGGCACGATCCGGCAGCACGACGCGGATCTCGTCACCGACCAGTTCTCCGACGCGCGCGACGATGGTCTCGTCGGCGAGCTGGATCTTCGCCTTGCGTCCTTGAGCCCGCCGCCAGTGCCGGTCGTGGACGAGCGGGCGGCCTACACCCGGACTGGTCACTTCGAGCATGTAGGGCGCCTCCCCGAAGTCCGACACGGAGTCGAACGCCTCGGAGACCACCCGGCTCAGTCGCGCGGCCTCGTCCAGGCTGAGCCCGGCATCGCTGTCGACGAGCAGCCGGACCGTGCTGTGTTTTCCGGCCGCGGTCACCACCACGTCTTCGAGGTCGTATCCCTCTTCGGCGAGAAGATCGGAGACGAGCTCGACGATCCGTTCCGGGGGCGGCACAGGCATTGCGGGCGGGCTCCTCGTTCAGTTGTGGTCACAGCGGACAGCCGGCCGATACGGATCCGAACCGGCTGGGTCAAGCGTAACGCGCAAATCGGGGCGCCGTGACCAGGCCGCCGTGGTTCGCTACCGGGGTCTGCTGGCACGATGGTGCGGTGCCGATGTCAGTTACCCGTACCACCCTGTCCCGACGAGCCCTGTTGCGATGGTCCTCGGCGACGATCGGCGGGGTCGGTGTCCTGGGAGTCACCGGATGCGGGCTCTCCGACGACGACGCCGAATCGGAGCCGGATCCGCTGCTGGCGCAGGCCGCGAGCGCGCGGCGGGATGCCGCGACCGCCCGCGCACTCACCGCCCTGTACCCGGATCGGGCGGGCGCGCTGAGCGTGATCGCCGACGAACGCACCGCGCACGCCGACGCGTTGGACGCGGACGTCGCTCGCATGGCGGGAATCACTGCCGACACGACCACATCGGGTACCTCGTCCACCACGTCTGCGCCCGGCGCGGAGCAGCCGACCGTCGAACAGTTGCGGGAAATGCTGGTCCGGTCGCAGCGCAGCGCGGCGGACCTCGCCCGCACGCTCACCGGCTACCGAGCCGGTCTCCTGTCCTCGATCAGCGCAGCATGTGGAGTCCAGACGGAGGTTCTGCTGTGAGTTCCCCGGAGCTCGGACCCGAGCAACAAGCCCTTGTCGACGCGCTGGAGGCGGAGCATTCGGCCGTCTTCGGGTACGGACTCGTCGCCGCGTTCGCGGACCCCTCCCGTTCGGGTGACGTCGCCGCCGATGCCGCCGCGCACCGTGCCCGCCGCGATGCAACCGTCGACGCACTCCAGTCCGCCGGAGTGACACCGCCCACCGCCGCGCCCGGGTACACCGTTCCGTTCCCGGTGACCGACCCCGTCGAAGCAGCCCGGCTGGCCGTGCAGATCGAGAGTGACACGGCGGTCGCGTGGCGGTCGGTCGTCGAGCGCGCACGCAGTGAGGCCACGCGTGGAAACGCACTCGACGCGCTCACCGAAGCCGCCTTGCGCGCTGCCCGCTGGCGTGTCGTCGAAGGGGTTCCCCCGACCGTCGCCTTTCCCGGCCGGCCCTGACAGCGGCGCCGTGGCCGAGCCCGCAGGCTCGACCACGGCGCGTGGTGTTGCTGCTCGTCCGGCCGGGGCCGGACGCGCGGCGGTCAGACCGTGGCCAATCGGTCCGAGTCCCGGGACTCCGGCAGAACCGACGGCGACTCGACCGGGAGGTTCGCGTCGCGCACCTCGCGGTACGGGCGCAGGTGGGTGTACAGCTCGTCGCGCAACGGATTGCGGTGCCGCGTGACGATGGTGAACACCTGGTAGGCCGCGACGGCGATGTTGGCCGCGAGCGACAGCGCCGACACGACGAACAGCGCGGTGGGGTTGTGCGACGACTCGACGGCGAACTGCGACGAGGTCACGAACGTCGGGACTGCCATCGTGAACATCATCCACAGGGCCAGCGTGTGGGCGCGGTGCTGCAGCCAGGCGCCCTTCTTGATGAAGAAGGCGGGGATGGTGCAGGAGATGAGCAGGGCCGCACCGGCGTAGAAGGCGTGGTCACCGACACAGTTGTAGACGTAGGCGAAGTTCCACAGGTCGTACGCGATGATCCAGAACCACATCATGTCGGGCCAGATCATGTCCTTGGACTTGTCTCGCGAGACGATGATCCCGGCCCAGCCGCAGATGGTGACCAGGTTGAGGATCCCGGCGATGCCGTTCATGTAGTTCCACGGGCCGCCGACCATGAAGACGCCGTCGTGCATGCCCTGCATGCCCGCGACCTCGAAGTCACGAATGACTGCCTCGCCGATGTTGATCGCCAGGATCAGGGCGGGGAACATCAGCATCCAGCGGTTCTTCGCCAGACGCGGGACGTACCGGATGAGCATGAAGCCCAGGCACCCGATGAGCGCCGAGTACACCTTCACCCAGTGGAACCAGGTGCCCGTCGACGAGCCTGCGCCGGCCGTCGTCGGCCACACGAACAATGTCAGGACGAGAGGCAGCGCCACGAAGAAGCCGAGACCGGCCCACTTCCAGCGGCGCGTCACCTCGTTGAGGGCGATGAGGGCGGCCAGCACGACGCACCACATCACCCAGGAGTACCAGGGAATGGATTCGAACAAGAACATCGGAGCTCCTCTTCGCGGCCCGCGGCGTGCGTGCCGTCCGGATATCTTTCGCGGCCCGCGGCATGCGTGCCGTCCGGATATCTACGGTAGGAATCCCGGCACCGAGCGTCACTAGACATCTGACGCGATGTGTCCAGGGACCTCGGGCGGTACCGTGAGCCATGGCCGACGAGAGTGCCGATGCGCAGCGGCGTGCAGGTGCACGCGACGCGCTGGCAGCCGCGCTCAAGGCCCGGCTACGGACCGAGCCGCTCGACAAGGTGACCGTGACGGAGCTGACGCGCGACTGCGGACTGACGCGGCAGGCGTTCTACTACCACTTCCCCGACGTGCGGCACCTCGCTGTCTGGGTGTTCGAGAGAGAGGTCGCCGGCCGTGTCCGCACGTACGCGTCCGAGGAGGGATGGGCCGACGGTCTGGTCCGGTTGCTGCTGTACATGCGCGACAACCGCTCGTCGACGCTCGGGGTGCTCGACGGGCTGGGCAGATCCGGGCTCGAGCGCTTCCTGTTCGGCCAGATGCGGCCCGTCACCGAGGCCGTGATGGACCAGGACGGCGGCGGACCGGCACGCGCGCAGGACCGCGTACTGGTGGTCGACTTCTATACCTCGGCGGTGCTCGCCGTGGTGCTGCGGTGGGTCTCGGACGGCATGGTCGAGCACCCGTACCAGGTGGTCGGCGATCTCGAGATCATGCTGCACGGCGCGGTGCGGGAATCCGTCCGCCGGCTCGACGCTCGTGCCACGCCGCCGCGGCGAGCTCAGGGCCGGTGACGGGCAGGGCCGGGTTTCCGGGACAGTCCCGACCGTCACCGGTTCAGTGCGCGCCGCACCGCCATCCCCACCGGGGCGGTGCCGGTGGCGTCGAGCCGGAAGGGCGCGACCGTCTCGATCGGCGGCTGGGCGATGATGCGCGGTGGCCGAGTTCCGCTCTCCTGCCCGCTGTTCGGCGGTTGAGCGCTGCGCATCGGCTGGGCCGCATGCACCAGGAACGGGTGGCACACGTAGACATCGCCCGCGGCACCGGTCGCCTCGACCGTCGGCCGGGAAGCCGCGTCGAGCATGCCGTCCTCGTCCATGGCGCGGCACAACTCCAGCACCGAACGCCCGTCGCGGTGGTCGACGAGGTAGCCGGGCACGTCGAGGTGCGAACCCACCTTGATCCTGGTGGGAGCGTCGTCCGGTCCTACGTCGGTGAGCAGGAACAGCACCAGCAGACCCCGGCCGCGTGAGCGGAGATCGACGTACGGCCAGGTCTGTCCCTCGACGGCGAAACTACCGTCGACGTGCCATCCGGTATCTCCGGGATCGGCGGGATGCGGAAACCGGACGGGAAACGTGCCGAGGCCGCGGGGCCGAACCCAGCGGCCGGATCCCAGCAGACGGTCGTAGGCGTCGAGTAGGACCGGCATCGTGGCGGCCTCGACGAACGGCGGATCCCATCGACCTCCGACCCGCACGACAGGTTCGGTCCACGTGCCCGGGTCCGATCGGTCTGCGTCGAGATCTTCCCAGAGGAGATCGCAGCACCGCTCCGTGATCGAGCGCGGAACGGCGCCTGCGATCCGCAGATATCCCTCGTCGATGAAACGCTCGGTGTCGACCATGCGCTCGGTGTCGATCACGCGCTCGGTGTCGGCCGCTTCCCGGTTCTCGCTCACACGAACAATGTCCGCCGTCCCGGGTGCCGGGCGCCACCGATTTTCTGCCGGACCGGCGGTCCCGGCTACGGCTACTGCTCGACGACCAGTGCCAACGCGAAACCGTCCCAGCCCTTGACCCCGACGGTCTGCAACGCCGTGGCGTCGAGACGAGGTTCGGCCGCCAGCACGGCGAGCAGTTCCCGCGACGCGCGGACCTTCGAGTCGTCGTCCTCCGGATCGCTGATCGCGCCGGCGCGGACCACGTTGTCGACCACGATCACCGTGCCTGGACGTGACAACCGCAACGCCTCGCGCACGTAGTTGCTGTTGTTCTCCTTGTCGGCGTCGATGAACACCAGGTCGAACGGTCCTTCGAGGTGCGGGAGCGTGTCGAGCGCCGGGCCGACGCGAATGTCGACGCGCGCTCCGACGCCGGCCTGGTCGAGGTTGGCACGCGCCACCTCGGCGTGCCGGGGTTCGTACTCGAGGGTCGTCACGTGTCCCGACTCGCCGACCGCGCGTGCCAGCCAGATCGCCGAGTACCCGCCGAGCGTGCCGATCTCGAGCACCCGGCGGGCACCTCGGATTCGGGCCAGCAGGTACAGGAACTTGCCCTGAACCGGCGCGACGTCGATGGGCCTCAGTCCCGCCTCCGCGTTCGCCTCGAGGGCGGCGTCGAGGGCGGGATCGTCGCCGATGAGGAAATCGGCGAGATAGGTGTCGGTCGCGCTCCAGTTCTCGGACATGGGCCCATTCTGGCCCACCGGCTCCGGGTATGCGATCAGCGCCCGAGGATCTCCCGCACCGCCTCGCCCACCGGCACCTCGCTCGACTCTCCGGTGAGGCGGTTGCGCACTTCGACGTTGCCGTCGGCGAATCCGCGTCCCACCACGACGACCAGGGGCATCCCGAGCAGTTCCGAATCCTTGAACTTCACACCGGGCGACGCCTTGCGATCGTCGAACAGCACGTCCAGGCCGGCGTTCGAAAGTTCCTCGACGAGGTTTTCCGCCCCGGCGCGAGCCTGCTCGTCCTTGTTGGCGATGACGACGTGCACGTCGAACGGCGCGACCTCGGACGGCCAGCGCAGGCCCTTCTCGTCGTGCTGCTGCTCGGCGATCACCGCGACCAGGCGGGACACGCCGACGCCGTACGAGCCCATCGTGGGGCGCACCGGCTTGCCGTTCTCGTTGAGCACATCGACGGCGAACGCGTCGGTGTACTTGCGGCCGAGCTGGAAGACGTGGCCGATCTCGATGCCACGGGCGGACACCAAGGGGCCGGCACCGTCCGGCGACGGGTCACCGTCGCGGACCTCTGCGGCCTCGACGGTGCCGTCGGCGACGAAGTCACGACCGGCGACGAGCCCGAAGACGTGCTTGCCGTTCTCGTCCGCGCCGGTGATCCATGCCGTTCCGTCGACCACGCGCGGGTCGACGAGGTAACGGACGCCGTTGGCGAGCAGCGCCTTCGGGCCGATGTAGCCCTTGACGAGGAACGGGTTGGCGGCGAAATCGGACTCGTCGAGCAGCGCGACCTCCGCCGGCTCGAACGACGCCTCGAGACGCTTGTCGTCGACCTCGCGGTCTCCCGGGATGCCGATTCCGACCAGTTCCCACTCTCCGCCGGGCTGCCGCACCTTGACGAGGATGTTCTTCAGGGTTTCGGAGGCGTCGACGTCACGGCCGAGGATCTCGGTGGCCACCTCGACGAGCGAACCGATCGTCGGGGTGTCCGGCGTGTCGTGGACGACCGCGTCCGGCAGTCCGTCGAACGGAATCGGTGCGGGGGCGAGCGTCTTGACGGCCTCGACGTTGGCGGCGTAACCGGACTCGACGCACCGGACGTAGGTGTCCTCCCCGACCTCGCTCTCGGCCAGGAACTCCTCCGAAGCACTGCCGCCCATGGCGCCCGACGTCGCGGACACGATCACATACTTCACGCCCAGGCGGGCGAAGATCCGCTCGTAGGCGTCGCGGTGTGCCTGGTACGACTGCGCGAGGCCCTCGTCCGTGAGATCGAAGCTGTACGAGTCCTTCATCACGAACTCGCGGCCGCGCAGGATGCCGGCGCGGGGGCGCTCCTCGTCGCGGTACTTGGTCTGCACCTGGTAGAGGGTGACCGGGAAGTCCTTGTAGGAGTTGTACTCACCCTTGACGGTGAGCGCGAACAGTTCCTCGTGCGTGGGCCCGAGCAGGTAGTCGTTGCCCTTGCGGTCCTGGAGACGGAACAGTCCGGCGCCGTACTCGGTCCAGCGGTTCGACGTCTCGTAGGGCTCGCGCGGCAGCAACGCGGGCAGGGAGATCTCCTGCGCTCCGATGCTGTTCATCTCCTCGCGGACCACCCGCTCGACCTGACGCAGCACCTTGAGCCCCAGTGGCAGCCACGAGTAGATGCCCGGCGCGATGCGCCGCACGTACCCGGCCCGGACGAGCAGTTTGTGGCTGGCGACCTCGGCATCGGCCGGGTCGTCGCGGAGAGTGCGGAGGAACAGGTGCGACATGCGAGTGATCACGGTCGATGAGCCTACCGCTCGCCGGAATCGGGCCCTCGGTACGGTGGGCTGTTGTGCTGGTGCTTCTCCCCCCTTCCGAAACCAAATCCACCGGCGGCGACGGCGGGCCGCTGGATCTCGGCGACCTCTCGATGCCGCAGCTGACCGAGACCCGCGAGCTGCTCGTCCGGGCTCTGGTCGAGCTCGCCGCCGATTACGACGCGTCGAGCCGGGCGCTCGGCCTGGGCGCGAACGGAGCAGACGAGATCGAACGCAACGCCAAGTTGTGGGTCTCCCCCACCCGTCCCGCACTCGAGCGGTACACCGGGGTGCTGTTCGACGCCCTCGACGCCGCACGCTTCACGAAGGTGCAGCGCGAGAAGGCGTACCGGCGACTGGCTGTCGGCTCGGCGCTGTTCGGTGCCGTGCGTGCGAGCGACCCCATTCCGGCCTACCGCCTCTCGGGTGGCTCGAAGCTTCCCGGGTTCGGCACCCTCGCGGCGTTGTGGCGGCCCGAGTTGACCGACGCGCTCGTCGCCGAGGCGGCAGGTGACCTCGTCGTCGATCTCCGTTCGGGTGCCTATCAGCAACTCGGCCCGGTTCCCGGCGCGATCACCGCGACGGTGCTGACGGAAAAGCCCGACGGCACCCGCTCGGTCGTGAGCCATTTCAACAAGCACCACAAGGGGCTCCTCGCCCGCGCGCTGGTGCAGACCCGGGCCGAGCCGGCCGATGTGCGTGGTCTCGCGCGCGTGGCGTCGAAGGCCGGACTGCGGGTGGAGATCGCCTCCCCGACGGAACTGGTCGTCCTCACCTGACCCGGACTCCCGGCGCGACGCGCCGGGAGTCATGGGTGACACCTCACCCGGACTGAGCGGACTTCTCGGCTTCCTGCGCCTGGGCCACCTCTTCGGAGGTGAACCGGATGAACAACGCCGCGATGCCGGCGATCACCGCGCACGCGGCGCATCCGACGAGGGCGAACATGTATCCCTCACCCTGCGCGGTGAGTTGCGCGGCGGTCATGTCCGCGACCGCGCCGGACGTGCCTCCGAGCGACATCGTCTTCGAGGTGGCCAGCGCGCCGATGACGGCGAGGCCGAGCGGTCCGCCGAGCGTCTGCGCGACCTGCGCGATGGCGGACAGCGGCCCGATCTCGTGCGCGCCGACGCCCGCGATGGCGCACAGCGGAAGCGGAACCACGGCCAGACCCACTCCGAACCCGACGACCAGCACCAGCACGAACAGCGTCGGGAAGTACCGCACCGTCTCGTCCATCGTCGACCCGTAGAGCAGGCTCAGGGTCATGATGACGGCACCGGTGACCACGAGCCATCGGGGCTGCACCCGCGCCGCGAGCTTGGACGAGGCCGCGGCCGCTCCCCCGAGACCGAATGCGAACGGCACGAACGCGAGGCCCGCCTGCAGCGGTGTGTAACCGAGGACGTCCTGCACGAACAGCGCGACGAACGCCGCGAGGCTGAACATCACCGCGCCGGCGAAGAAGATCGCCACGAAGGTCGCCACGCGGTTCTTGTTGCGGAACAGCACGAAGGGCAGGAGGGGGTTCTCGGCACGGCGCTCGACCAGCAGGAAGATCCCGAGCAGGACGACGCCGGCGGCGAGCGCACCGATCACCGCGGCGCTGCCCCAGCCGAGTTCGGGACCTTCGGTGAGGCCGAACACGATGCCGGTGCATCCGAGCGTCGCAAGTATGGCACCCGGAACGTCCAGCGCCAGACGTTCGGACGACGTTTCGCGCAATGCACCGAGGGCCAGTACGACGATCACGACACCGATCGGGACGTTGATGAGGAAGATCCATCGCCACGACACCTGCGTCAGCGCCCCACCCAGGATGAGACCTGCGATCGATCCGACACCGGTCATCGCCGCGAAGACCGCAATGGCCCGGTTACGGGCGGGACCGGCGGCGAACGTGGTCGCCACGAGCGCGAGCGCCGTCGGTGACGCGATCGCGGCGCCGACTCCCTGGAGCGCACGCGCACCGATGAGCATCGCCTCGTTGGTGGCCAGACCGCACAGCAGCGACGCGAACGTGAACAGGCCCACGCCGGCGATGAACATCCGTTTGCGCCCGAAGCTGTCTCCGAGGCGGCCGCCGAGCAGCATCAGCCCACCGAACGCGAGCGCGTACGCGGTGAGGACCCAATTCCGGCCGGCGTCGGACAACCCGAGTTCCGCCTGCAGTGGAGCGAGAGCAAGGTTGGCAACGGTGCCGTCGAGCACCACCATGAGCTGCAATCCGCTGAGGACCAGGGTGGCCAGAGCGAGTGCGCGAGCGGTCATGGGGTGCGCGGCGCCGGAGGCGTGTGCGGTATCCGAGGTGTGTGCCACGGGGTCCAACGTTACCGACCTTCCGGACCGAACCCGGCGACCGGACCGATGACGATGATGGCGGGTGGACGGGTCCCCTCTTCGCGGACCCGGGCGGCGACGTTGCCGAGATCGGTCCGGAGCACCCGCTGGGTGGCCAGGGTTCCTTCCTGAACCACCACCACCGGGGTGTCGACGGGCCGGCCCCCGGCCGTCAGGGCGTCGGCGAACTTCTCGATGCGTTCGACGGCCATGAGCAGCACGAGCGTCCCCCGGAGTTTCGCGAGGGCACTCCAGTCGGTGAGCGAATCGGGATGGTCGGGCGCGACGTGCCCGCTCACCACGACGAACTCGTGTGTCACCCCGCGATGGGTCAGCGGAACACCCGCGGCGGCCGGCACCGAGATCGCGCTGGTGATGCCCGGGACGACCGTCACCGGTATTCCGGCGGCGGTGCACGCCTCGAGCTCTTCGTATCCCCGTCCGAAGACGTAGGGGTCGCCACCTTTGAGCCGGACCACGAACTTTCCGGCCTTCGCCCGATCGATCAGGGTGTCGTTGATGACCTGCTGCGCCATCGCGCGGCCGTACGGCAGCTTGGCCGCGTCGATCACCTCGACGTGCGGATCCAGTTCGGCGAGGAGTTCCTGGGGGGCGAGATGATCCGCCACCACCACATCGGCACGGGCCAGCAACCGGCGGCCCCGGACGGTGATGAGGTCCGGATCACCGGGTCCACCGCCGACCAGCGCCACGCCGGTCGGCTTCTGCGCCGCGTCGTCGGCGACCTCGGACAGCGCCGCGCCCGCGAGGGCGTCCCGGATGGAGGTGCGCACTGCCGCGGACCTGCGATGGTCGCCGCCGGCGAGGACTCCGACGGAAAGCCCGTCGTAGCGAGCGGTCGCGGGTGTGACGGCACTACCTTCGCGTGCGCTGTCGGCGCGCACGCAGAAGATCCGGCGGCGTTCCGCCTCGGCGACGATGGCGGCGTTGGTCTCGGGCTCGTCGGTGCAGGCCATCGCGTACCAGGCGTCTTCGAGGTCGCCGTCGCGGTAGTCGCGGACGTCGAGCGAGAGGCGGCCCTTCGTGGCCATGCTCTCCACCGCGGGTGTGGCGGCCCGTGCCACGACGTGGACATCGGCGCCCGAGGCCGCCAGCAGGCCCAGACGACGTTGCGCAACGCTGCCGCCGCCCACGACCACCACACGTCGTCCCCGAAGGTCGAGCCCCACCAGGTAATTGGTCTCGTCGTCGGCTACCGGCACCGGCATTCCCCATCTCTCGTGTCGAAGCGAACCGTCGAGAGATCAACCCCGGGAGCGCTCCTCGTCTCGCCCGCCCGTCGCGGACGAGTGCAGCCCGGCTCGGAGCCGGGCCGCCATATCCGTGCCGCGGATCAGACCGCGGCGGCTTCCATGGGTGCGACCTGACCGCGACCCGGAACGACGTCGAGCTGAAGCGTCTTGGTGGTGTGGTCCCACACCTGACGGAACAGATCCTGGTTCTCGGTGAGCTTGACCCCGAGGGAGGGGACCATCTCCCGGAGCTTGGGCTGCCATGCGGCCCACTGCTGCGGGAAGCAGCGTTCGAGGACGTCGAGCATCGCGGGGACCGCGGTGGACGCACCCGGCGACGCTCCGAGCAGACCCGCGATCGAACCGTCCGCAGCGCTGACCACGGCGGTACCGAACTCGAGCACGCCGCCCGCGCCCTTACGGCGGATCACCTGCACGCGCTGGCCGGCGACGATCAGCTCCCAGTCTTCGAGTCGTGCCTCGGGCGCGAACTCCGCGAGGGTGCCGATGCGATCGGCGGGCGACTGGGTGAGCTCACCGACGAGGTACTTGACCAGGCCGAGTTCGGTCACGCCCACTCCGAGCATCGACATCAGGTTGTTCGGCTTGACCGACTTGGGCAGGTCCATGATGCCGCCCTGCTTGAGGAACTTGGGCGACCATCCGGCGTACGGCCCGAACAGCAGACCCTGCTTCCCGCCGATCACGCGGGTGTCGAGGTGAGGCACCGACATCGGGGGCGCGCCCACCGCGGCCTTGCCGTACACCTTGGCGCTGTGACGAGCGATCACCTCGGGGTTGGTGCAGCGCAGGAAGGCACCCGACACGGGGAATCCGCCGAAGCCCTTGGCCTCGCTGATGCCGGACTTCTGCAGGAGGTGGAGGGCACCGCCACCCGCGCCGACGAAGACGAACTTGGCGTGGACCTTGCGGGACTCGCCCGTGCGGCGGTTGCGCACCTTGACGATCCAGCTGCCGTCGGACTGCTTGCTGATGTCGGTGACCTCGTGGCCGAAGAAGACCGTGCCACCCGAGGCCGCCACATTGTTGATGAGCTGCTTGGTGAGGGCACCGAAGTCGACGTCGGTTCCCGTCTCGGTCCAGTTCAGCGCGACGGGGTCGGAGAAGTCCCGGCCGGCGGCCATGAGCGGCAGCCGCTCGGCGAAGAACTCGGGGCTCTCGGAGTACTCCATGCCCGCGAACAGCGGATGGCCCGCGAGGGCGTCGTACCGGGCACGCAGGTACTTCACGTCGTCCGCGCCGTGCACGAAGCTCACGTGCGGGATCGGGTTGATGAAATCCTTGGGGTCGCTCAGGATGCCGTTGTCGACCGCGTACGACCAGAACTGGCGCGAAACCTGGAACTGCTCGTTGACGTTGACCGCTTTGGCGATCTCCACCGAGCCGTCGGGCTTGCCCGGCGTGTAATTCAACTCACACAGCGCCGAGTGGCCGGTACCCGCGTTGTTCCACGGGTCGCTGCTCTCCGCCGCCGCGGCGTCGAGCCGCTCGAAGGCGGTGATCGACCAGTCGGGCTGGAGCTGACGCATCAGCGCGCCGAGGGTCGCGCTCATGATGCCGGCGCCCACGAGCACTACATCGGTTTTCGCCTCTACCATGTTCTCTGACACGGGGAAATCGACTTCCTTGTCTGTTCGCACGCGCCGTCGCGCCTTCGCGCACCGCTTACGTGAGTGTCCCGAACGCGCCCGCACACAATCCCCGATTTCAGGATTCGTCCGCAGCCGCGCGACTGCGACGCACAGGTTACCCGGGCGTATACCGGCTCTTCATTTTCACCTCATTGTCTACCCGCAGCACCCCCCGCCGAACCCTCCTAGAGTGTGATAGTGACTACTTGGCAGCCCGACATCCTGGGCGACGGATACGAGCAACTCGTGTTGCCGCTGGGCGACGACCCGGACGGTGAGGGCGACATCACCGCGACCCTGGTGCGATATCAACCCGCCACCGGCGCGGTGGGCGAGCCGAGCGCGCTGCCCCATCGCGCGGTTCTCTACGTTCACGGCTTCACCGACTACTTCTTCCAACAGCACCTCGCCGAGCATTTCGCCGCGCAGGGGTATCGGTTCTTCGCACTCGACCTCCGAAAATGCGGACGCTCGCGCGCCCCGGGCCAAACGCCCCACTTCGTCACCGACCTCGAGTATTACGACCAGGAACTCGACGAAGCGCTGCGCATCGTCTCGGCCGAGGTCTCCGGGGGCGGCGTCGTACTGGCCGCGCACTCCACGGGTGGCCTCGTGCTTCCGCTGTGGCTCGACCGCCTGCAGCGTCGCCCCGGCGGATCGGCCTCGGCCGGGGTGAGCGGGCTCATCCTCAACAGTCCGTGGTTCGACCTGCAGGGCCCGTCGTATCTGCGCAACGTCGGTACCGCCGCGATCGACGTGCTCGGACGCGTTCGCCCACACTCCGCCGTGCCCGGGCGAAAGCTCGACACCTACGGTGTCAGCCTGCAGAACGGCGGCTGGTCCTACGACCTCGACATGAAACCGCTGACCGGATTTCCGATCCGGTTCGGCTGGTTGCGTGCCGTGCGCATCGGGCACGCTCGCCTGCATCGCGGTCTCGATGTCGGGGTGCCGTCGCTGATCCTTCGTTCCGGGGCGTCACGCTTCGCCCCGAAGTACGACGCCACCATCGACACCGTCGATGCGGTCCTCGACGTGCGTCAGATCGCGCGGTGGGCGGGCTGCCTGGGAGACCGCACCACGATCGTGCCGATCGCGGGCGCGCGACACGATGTGTTTCTCTCCACACCGGGGCCCCTGGCTGCGGCATTCCGGGAATTGGACCTGTGGCTGGGATGGTTGAACGGAGACGGAACCGCGGGCGAGCCCGCCGGGGCCGGGGATGTTTCCGCACCGCCACAACCCACGGGAGAACACGCGTGACCCATTACGACCTCGCGATCATCGGCTCCGGATCGGGCAACTCGATCCTCGACGAGCGCTACGACGGCAAACGCGTCGCGTTACTGGAGGCGGGCACCTTCGGTGGCACCTGCCTGAACGTGGGCTGCATCCCCACCAAGATGTACGTGTACGCAGCGGACGTTGCCCGCACCATCCGGTCGGCGCCCAAGTACGGGATCGACGCCACGATCGACGGGATCCGGTGGAACGACATCGTCGACCGGGTCTTCGGCCGCATCGATCCGATTGCCGCGGGCGGTGAGCAGTACCGGCGTGAGGGCTGCGCGAACGTCACGGTGTACGACGGTCATGCACGGTTCGTCGGCGAACGCACGCTCGACACCGGGACCGGCGAGACGATCACCGCCGACCAGATCGTCGTGGCAGCCGGCGCGCGCGCCGAGATCCCGCGGGAAGTGCTCGACGGCGGGGTGACCTACTACACGAGCAACAACATCATGCGGCTCCCGAAGCTCCCCGAATCGATGGTGATTCTCGGAACCGGCTTCATCGCGATGGAGTTCGCCCACGTCTTCTCCGCCCTCGGCACCAGGGTGTCGGTGATCGGGCGGAGCGGCAGACTGCTGCGCCACCTCGACACCGACGTCTCCGAACGCTTCACCGCACTCGCGCAGCAGAAGTGGGACGTCCACCTGGAGAACCCGGCCCGTGCCTTCCGGCCGGTGGGCGACGGAGTGGAAGTCGAACTGGCCGACGGCGCCGTGGTGGCCGGAGACGTGCTGCTCGTCGCGACGGGCCGGCACCCCAACGGCGATCTCCTCGACGTCGCGGCGGCGGGGATCGAACTCGACGCGTCCGGGTCCATCGTCGTCGACGACTTCCAGCGCACAACGGCGGAAGGTGTCTTCGCGCTGGGCGACGTGTCGTCGCCGTACCAGCTCAAGCACGTCGCGAATCACGAAGCGCGTGTCGTGCAGCACAATCTCCTGCACGACGCGTGGGGACCGGACACCTCCGCACTACAGCGCACCGATCACCGGTTCGTGCCTGCCGCGGTGTTCACCGATCCGCAGATCGCGACCGTCGGACTCACCGAGGCGGAGGCCCGCGCCGCGGGATACGACATCTCCGTCAAGATCCAGGACTACGGAAATGTCGCCTACGGCTGGGCGATGGAGGACACCGAGGGGTTCTGCAAGCTGATCGCAGACCGGTCCACCGGCCTGCTTCTCGGTGCCCACATCATCGGTGCGCAGGCATCGACAGTGATCCAGCCGCTCATCCAGGCCATGGTGTTCGGTATCACGGCACAGGACATGGCCACACGCCAGTACTGGATCCATCCGGCACTTCCCGAATTGGTGGAGAACGCACTGCTCGGCCTGTAGAGCCGAACTCCTCCGGCCCTCGCACCCTCCGCGGCTGCGGGGGCCGGATGCGTTGTGGCCTACCAGCTCCCGGTGCGCAACGCGATCGCCGACGCGAACTCTGCCGCTGCCCGTGCGGGCACGTTGTCGATGCTGCCGAGGTCGACCACGCGAAACTCTCCGGTCACGTACCGCATCGAGGCGTCCGCTTCCGGCTTGCGGGCCGGGTCTCCGATCACGATGGTGGTGGGTACTTCCGCCACCGGTGCCGACGCGTCGCGTACGGCGCCGTCGAACATCGGGACGACGGGATGGCCGCGGTCGACCACAACGAGACTCGCGAAGCGGCCGAAGCGGCCGGAAGCGACCGTCCAGGCCATTTCGGCGCCGGCGCCGATGCCGGCGAGGTGCACCCACGGCAGCGACAGTTGATCGAGCACGGCGAAGACGCCGTCCGGAGTCAACCCGTCGAGAGTCTCGGGCACGATCGTGCGCAGATCCGAGTTGTGCAGTCGCTCGCACACCGAGTCGAATACGTCGGCCCGTTCCCCCGCGTCGGGCAGCAGCAGCACGGAGTGCCGGCTGTCCGGTCCGTCGACGCGCACCTCGATCGAACCCGAATCGGTGGTCACCATCGTCGATTCCATGCCCCGAAACGCTACACGTCCCCACGACGACCGGCCCTGCGTCCCGTACCCGGGAAACCCGGACGGGCACGCCCGCCGCTTCTGCGATTTCCCGACGGATCGGTGTCTCCGGGTTTAACCGGATCCGGCCCGGGAAATCGGCCGCTATGACTCCGACGAGCAACGGCGACCGCTCGCCCCGAAACGACCCGTCCGACACCGTGTCCGGCCACGATTCGGTCTCCACCCTCGACCGAACCGCCGAACACCAGGAAGCACACGCACCGGCGACATCGTCGGCACCGGCGAACACCCGACACGAGAACCGCAAGCTCGGTGGCTACGTAGCAACCCTGCTGCTGTACGGGCTGTTCGTGGCGGTGGTGGCCGTCCTGACCGCAGTCACCCCTCGGCGACTGCCGGGACGGCTGACCGTGCGCGACCTCGTCGTCTCCGCCGCCGCGGCCCACAAGTTGTCGAGGACGGTGACCAAGACGTCGGTCACGCGCCCGCTGCGCGCCCCGTTCACGAAGCCCGGTGAAAAAGGCGGCCCCGGCGAGGTCATGGACCGGCCGGCCGGGCGTGCGGGCCTCAAGCACAGCATCGGAGAGTTGCTGACGTGCCCGTTCTGCTTCGACGTGTGGGCGATCACCGCCGTCACGGTGGGCAGGGTGTTCGCACCCGCCGCCACGGTTGTCGTGGTGGATGCACTCACAGCGCTGACGGGCGCAGATTTCCTGCACCTCGCCTACGCCCGCGCACAGCAGATGGCGGAGGGGTGATCCGGCGGGTCGGCGGACCCGGCGACGGGTAGGTGAGACGGCCGGTTTACGGAACCGTCAGAATCTCGGCTCCGGTGTCGGTGACGACGAGCGTGTGCTCGAACTGCGCACTCCACTTGCGGTCCTTGGTGACGACGGTCCAGCCGTCCTCCCAGATCTCGTAGTCCGGAGTGCCGAGATTGATCATCGGCTCGATCGTGAACACCATGCCCGGCTCGAGGACCGTGTCGATGTCGGGGCGGTCGTAGTGGAAGACCACCAGACCGTTGTGGAAGGTCTCACCGATGCCGTGACCGGTGAAATCGCGCACCACCCCGTACCCGAACCGGTTCGCATACGACTCGATGACGCGACCGACCACGTTGAGGGCTCGCCCGGGCGCGACCGCCTTGATCGCCCGGGCTGTGGCCTCGCGGGTACGTTCGACGAGAAGCCGTGCCTCCTCGGACACATCACCGGCGAAGAACGTCGCGTTGGTGTCGCCGTGGACGCCGTGGATGTACGCGGTCACATCGATATTCACGATGTCGCCGTCCTCGATCACCGTGGTGTCGGGGATGCCGTGACAGATCACCTCGTTGAGCGACACGCACACCGACTTCGGAAATCCCCGGTAGCCGAGATCGGACGGGTACGAACCGTGGTCGCACATGTACTCGTGTGCGATGCGGTCGATCTCGTCGGTGGTGACGCCCGGTGCGACGGCTTTACCCGCCTCGATCAGCGCTTGTGCAGCGATCTTCGACGCGATCCGCACCTTCTCGATCGTCTCGGGCGTCTGCACCCACGGCTCGTTGCCCTCGTTCGCGGTCGGCTTCCACACGTATTCGGGACGCTCGATCGACTTGGGTACTTCACGGATCGGTGTCGCGGTTCCGGGGACGAGCGGGGCGCGGGTAGGCATGGAATCAGATTAACCCGCGCGCCGCGCTCGCACCGACACCCCGGCCGAGCCGCGGCCCTCGTTACGGAGTGACGCCCTGACGGCCCTCGTTACGGAGTGACGCCCTGACGGCCCTCGTTACGGAGTGACGCCCTGACGGCGCAGAATGTATCGCTGGACCTTGCCGCTCGGCGTCTTGGGAAGGTGCGGAACGAAATGCACGGTCCGCGGGTAGGCGTGAGCCGCGAACTTCTTCTTCACCAGTTGCTGGAGATCGGCCTCGAGCGCATCGTCGCCCTCGACGCCTTCGCGCACCACGACGAACGCTTCGAGGACCTCCCCGCGAAGTTGGTCGGGCACGCCCACCACCGCAGCCTCCACCACGTCCGGGTGCATCACCAGAACCGATTCCACGTCGAACGGCCCGATGCGGTATCCGGCCATGATGATGACGTCGTCGTCACGTGAGGAGAAGAAGAAGAAACCGTTCTCGTCGACCCGCCCGGCGTCGCCGGTGAGGTACCACCGGCCGTCGTCGCTGAACCGGTCCGCCGTCTTCTCCGGCGCATCGACGTAGCCGGTGAACCACACGAGCGGGCTGGCGGGGACGTCGATCGCCACTCTGCCCACCTCTCCCGGGGCCGCGACCTCGTCGCTGTCGTCGCGCAGTACCGCGCAGGTCCATCCGGGCAGCGGCTTGCCCATCGATTGCGGCGGAACCTGTTCGCGCAGCCCGTCCGCCCAGGCGTCGACCACGAACATGCCGTGCTCGGTCTGGCCGTACTGGTCGCGCACCACGGCACCGAGGGTCTCTTCGGACCACGCCAGCACATCGGGGGTGAGCGGCTCCCCCGCCGACGACGCACGGCGCAGCGTCACCGCGGGATGTGCCGCGGTGTCGGCTCGCAGGCTGCGATAGACGGTGGGCGCGGCAGCGAAGTTCGTGACGCCGAAACGGTCGAGGATCTGCCACGTCAGCGCCGGTGAGAAACCTCCGTGGAGGAGGATGCTGCGGCGTCCCGCCGCGAGCGGGCCGAGTAGGGCGTAGTAGAGGCCGTACGCCCAGCCGGGATCGGCGGCGTTCCAGAACACATCGTCCTCGCGCACGTCGAGCCCGAACTCGAGGTACGCGTGGAAGGACGCGAGGGCCCTGACCGGCACGGGCACGCCCTTCGGGGTGCCGGTCGTGCCCGAGGTGAACAGTTGCACGAGACCACCGGTCCCGCCGACCGCCACCGCCTCGGCACGCGGGTCGTCGGCCGAGTGGGATTCGAGCAGGTCCGCGAAGCGCACACCGACTCCGCTGCTCTCTCCCGCGACCACGACCTGCCACGGAGCGTCGTGCGGCATGTCGTCACCCGGTGCGAGTTTGCCCACCTGATCGCCGTCCGCGACGACGACCCGCGCACCGCCGGCCTGCAACCGGAAAGCGATGGCGGGCGGTGCGAATGCCGTGAACAGCGGGAGGTGGACGGCACCGCGACGCCAGATCCCGAGCAGCGCGACCACCAGGTCGGCGGACTTGCCCATGAGCGTGGCGACGTGGTCACCGGGTTCGACGCCGAGGTGCGCGAGTGCCGCGGCGAAACGCTGCGATCGTTCGCGCAGTTCGCCGTAGGTCAGGTCGGTGGAGGTGAGGTCGGGTTCGATCACGGTGAATGCCACCGCATCCGCGGGATGGTCGTCGCACAGCAACTGCGCAGCGCACGCGTCAGGGGTGTCGTAACGATCCAGCAGTTCCCGAACGCGTGTCGCTGTGTCGACCATCAGGTCCGTCCTCTCCTCGTATCCCGGCGGGCCGCGCTCTACGCGGCACTCGTATGCCTCTATGATCCGAGTCACACATTGGTTCCGATACCCCCGGAAAGGGGTGACATCCGGTGTCGGTCGTCTCATCGCCGCTGCTTCGCCCCCGTGACGGGGATGCACTGCGTCTCGAACTCCGTCGCACCGCCGCGCAGGCACAGGTACCCGTGGTCTTCGCCGGCCAGGTCCAGAACAACGACCTGCATCTGAGCGAGTTCTTCGGGACCCGCACCAACAACCTCGCCGGCGTCGTCGTGCCACCCCGCGCGGGGCTGGGAGGCCGTGTGCTCTCGGAGGGCCGCCCCGTCACCGTGGCCGATTACGGACGCTCGTCGTCGATCACCCACCACTTCGATCGCCCGGTCCTCGGGGAAGGTCTCCGGTCGATCCTGGCGGTGCCGGTGATGGTCGGCGGGGTCGCGCGTGCGGTGTTGTACGGGGCCGCGCGGGAATGCGCACCGCTCGGCGAACGCGCGGTACATGCCTTCGCGCAGACGGCAAGCCGGCTCGCGAACGAAATCGCGGTGCGCGACGAAGTGGACCGGCGGATGGCGATGCTCACGCACCTCGGGCCGAACGGGCACGATCCGGTCGCGACCGCTCATATACGAGAAGTCCACGCCGAGTTGCGCACTCTCGCACGGGATGCCGGCGACGAGCACTTGCAGCGGCGCCTGCGCGAGCTGTCCGAGCGACTGGCGGTCGCGATGGGAGGCACCGAGAAGGGGCGGCCGGAGGTGACGCTCTCGTCCCGCGAGACCGATGTCCTGTCCTACGTCGCCCTCGGGTGCAGCAACGCCGAGATCGCGAGGCGGTTGTCGGTCGGTCCGGAAACGGTCAAGAGCTACCTCCGCAGCGCCATGAGCAAACTCGATGTCCATTCCCGCCACGAAGCGGTGGTCGCCGCGAGAAAATCAGGGCTGCTGCCCTGACCCCTTCGGGTTCCGGATCGGTCGGGCATCGGGAAGGAGCGTTCGATGCCGGAGACCACCGCAGCGCCCGAACTCAAACGTGTGATGGGGCCGGGTCTGCTGCTCCTGTTCATCGTCGGAGACATTCTCGGCACAGGGATCTATGCACTCACGGGCAACGTCGCGAACGAAGTCGGCGGAGTCGTCTGGCTGCCGTTCCTGACCGCGTTCGTCGTCGCCACGATCACCGTGTTCAGCTACCTCGAACTGGTCACGAAGTATCCGCGCGCCGCGGGTGCCGCGCTGTACACGCACAAGGCGTTCGGGATCCACTTCCTCACGTACATGGTCACGTTCACGGTGATGGCATCCGGTATCACCTCCGCATCGACAGCGGCACGGGCGTTCGCGGCGAATTTCGGGGAGGCGTTCGAGCTCGACCTCGCGGGCGGAATCGGGATCACCGTGGTGGCGCTGGGGTTCATTGTCGCGGTCGCCGTGATCAACGTGCGCGGGGTCAGCGAAAGCGTCAAGACGAACGTCGTGCTCACCGTCGTGGAACTCTCGGGCCTGCTCATCATCATCTTCATAGGGATGTGGGCGCTCGGGTTCGGCACCGGTGACTTCTCGCGAGTGGTCGAGATCGATACCGGTGATCGCTCCGTCTTCACCGGGGTGGTCGCGGGCACGGCTCTCGCGTTCTTCGCCATGGTGGGATTCGAGGATTCCGTGAACATGGCCGAGGAGTGCAAACACCCGACGCGCATCTTCCCGAAGGTCCTGCTCGGCGGTCTGTGCATTACCGCGCTCATCTACGTGCTGGTCTCCATCACGTCGGTGGCACTGGTGCCCCCCGACCTCCTCGGGGAGGGCGAGACCCCGCTGCTGCGGGTCGTCGAAGCAGGTGCGCCGGCCTTCCCCCTCGGCATCTTCGCGTTCATCACGATGTTCGCGGTCGCCAACACCGCCCTGATCAACATGCTGATGGCGAGCCGCCTCCTCTACGGGATCTCGCACGAGGGTGTGGTCCCCGCTGCGCTGGGCAAGGTGCACCGGACGCGGCGTACGCCCTACGTGGCGATCGCCTTCACCTCCTTGCTCGCAGTCGGGCTCATCACGTTCGTCGGGGAGATCCCCGAACTCGGCGGCACGACGGCATTGCTTCTGCTCATGGTGTTCACGATCGTGAACGTGGTCGTGCTGGTCCTGCGCCGTGATCACGTGGACCACAACCATTTCCGGGCACCCACGGTGCTGCCGGTCATCGGTGCCTCGAGTTGCCTGTTCCTCGTGTCCCCGTTCGTGGATCGGCCGGGCACCCAATACCGCATCGCAGGCGTCCTGCTGGGAATCGGCGCACTGCTGTGGGTCGCCACCCGCCTGCTGGCACGATACGGCGGGATGACGCACCGGACGTCTGCGCCGGCGGAGCCACCCGTCGACTGACGATCAGGCGCCGTCGTCCCGGTAGTCGGGCGGCAACGCGGCGAACATGTCGCGCGTGACCGCGACGGCATTGTCCGAACTGCCTCCTCGCACCACGAGGGTCGCGAACGCGAGGTCACCCCGGTAGCCGACGAACCAGGAGTGCGAACCGCCCTCCACCTCTGCCTCACCGGTTTTGCCGTACACGTCGCCCTGGTCCCGGATGCGGTCGGCGGTGCCGCTCGTGATCACCAGGCGCATCATGTCGCGCAGGCCCGCCACCACCTCCGGAGAAACCGGAGCGGGATCACCCTGCACGACCGTCTCCCGGCCTTCGATCAGATACGGGACGGGTGTGCGCCCGCTCGCGACGGTCGCGGCGGCGAGCGCCATCCCCAACGGGCTGACGACCACCTTGCCCTG
Organism: Rhodococcus sp. NPDC060084; assembly: GCF_042730335.1. NCBI lineage: Bacteria > Bacillati > Actinomycetota > Actinomycetes > Mycobacteriales > Nocardiaceae > Rhodococcus > Rhodococcus sp. NPDC060084. The sequence goes on along the minus strand of NZ_JBHWWX010000016.1, from coordinate 23,943 downwards.
CCCGAATCCGTCCTCGGTGCGTTCGACCAGATCGTCCGCGGGCGGAACCGACCCGGTGAATGTCGGCATGCCGACCACCTCGTAGTCGACGCCGATGCCGAATCGCCCGGCGGCGGTGTGCAACGCATCCGATTCCATCTCGGAGGCGAGTTTGGCGAACGAGGTGTTGCACGACCTCGCGAAGGCGGTGGCGAGTGTGACCGAGCCGAGCGCGAACTCGTTGTAGTTCGGGATGCTGCGGTCGCCGATGGTGATGCGTCCCGGGCACGGAACGATGGTGTCGGGCAGTGCGAGACCGCTCGACATGGCGGCGCCCGATGTAATGATCTTGAATGTGGAGCCGGGCGGGTATTGCCCTGCGAGCGCCACCGGTCCGTCGCGGTCGGCAGCGGAGTTCTGCGCCACCGCAAGCACCGCGCCGGTGGAGGCCTCGATGACCACAGTCATTGCTTGCTCCGTCCGGGCGCCGACCGCATTCTGCGCGGCCACCTGGATCGGACGGTCGAGGCTGATGGAGACCGACGGCACCGGCATGGGTTTCGTCTCGGTGAGCACATCGGTGTCGACGCCGTACTGGTTGACGATGACGACGCTCCACCCCGCGGTCCCGTCGAGTTCGCCGATCACCGCTTTCTTCACCTGCCCGACGAGGTCGGGCGCGAAGGTCCGATCCGTCGAAACCAGATCGGACTGTTCGGTCACCACCACACCGGGTATCGCGGCAAGACGGCCGGCAACGAGTTCGTAGTCGTCCTCCGCGAGCCGTATCACCGACCGAGGGCCGGACACCGCGGTCACCGACTCGGCGATGGCCTGGGCGCTCAGCGACGAGTCGAACTGCACGAGCGCGGCGGCCAGAGCCTTCGCCGCGGACGAGACGTCTCTGTTCTGCGTCGCATCGAAGGCGATGCCGTACACGGTCCCCGGGACGAGCACGTCGCTGCCCGCATGCTCGTTGACGCGGGCGCGCGGGGCCGGAGTGCTGCGCAGTTGCATGGTCTGGCGGTTGCCGAGTTGCGGGTGGAGAGCCGATTTCGCCCATCGGACCGACCACTGCTCGCCGCTTCGCCCCATGTGCAGTTCACCCGTGTACTGCCACACCCTCTCTCGCGGCAGGTGCCATTCGTAGCTGTACCCGACGGTCGCGGAATCTCCGTCGATGCGCGTGGAGGTGGTGGTCGCCACCAGGGATTCGGCTTGCAGCCCGTCCCATGCCTCGCCCAGTGCACCCTCGGCCTCGTCCGGCCGGTCCGAATGCGCGGCCGCTGCGGCGAAGTCCTGCGCCGCGAAGTCGTCGAGAAAAAGCTGCGCGGCGGCTTGGGGGCCCGTGACGCCGGGCGTGCACGCGACGAGAAGACCGCACAGCAGCGCCGTCGCCACCCAGACCGCGACGACGGCGACACGACCGGGCCGCGCGGGCGCCAGAGGTGAACGTCGAGGGCTCATCGCCCGTCATGGTAAGCGGACGAGCGCCCGAATCGGCCGAGGCGCGTCAGTCGAGCAACACGGTCGTGAATGTCGCGACCTGGCGGAAACCGATGCGTTCGTACGTGGCGCGCGCCCGGGTGTTGAAGCTGTTGACGTACAGGCTCGGCAGACGCCCCGTCGCGGTGACGGCTGCGCCGACCGCGGCCGTTCCGGCGGCACCGAGACCGGCGCCGCGTTTGTCCGGGTCGACCCACACGCCCTGGATCTGGCCCACCGTCGAGGACTGTGACCCTACCTCGGCCTTGAACACGACCCGGCCGTCCTCGAAGCGCGCCCAGGCGCGTCCGGCGGCGATGAGGCTCGCGACCCTTCGCCGGTATCCCGCTCCCCCGTCGCCGAGACGCGGGTCGACTCCGACCTCCTCGATGAACATCGAGATGGCGGCGGGGAGATAGGCGTCGAGTTCTTCCGGGCGCACCCGCCGGACGCGCGGATCGGGATCGATGCGGGGTTCCCGGTCGAGAACCAGCAGCGGTTGCTCGGCGCGAACCTCACGCGGAGGCCCCCACGCGGATTCGAGTGCTTCCCACATCGGCAGCGCCAACTCGGCGCGGCCCACGATCGAGGAGCACAGACGCGGCCCGCGGACGGCTCGCTCGGCGAACGCCTGGATGTCGTCGGGGTTCCCGAGCAGGGGTATGAGGTTTGCGCCGGCGAAGCAGAGTGAGGACTCCGGCCCGCCGCGACTCCACATGTCGCCGCCGACAGCACGACCGTCGAGACCGTACTCCTCGACGCGACCCGCCACCATGCACGACGCCACAGGGTCTCTCGCGAGCACCCGCAACACCGAGGCCGTATCACGGCCACCCAGCGACCGGACACCCAGAAGCTTGAGCACTCGCTCACCACCCGTCGACAAGCCGATACGAGATCAGGGTGCCACGCGTCACCCGCTCAGGGAAATCGGGGTATCAGCCGACGGACACGACCGGGTTTCCGGCTCCGGCGTCGCCTTCCATCTCCTCGGCGATCCGCATCGCCTCTTCGATCAGCGTCTCGACGATCTGCGCTTCCGGCACCGTCTTGATGACCTTGCCCTTGACGAAGATCTGGCCCTTGCCGTTACCCGACGCCACACCGAGATCCGCCTCGCGGGCTTCACCCGGACCGTTGACGACGCAGCCCATCACTGCGACGCGCAGCGGGATCTCCATCCCCTCGAGCCCAGCCGAGACCTCGTCGGCCAGCGTGTAGACGTCGACCTGTGCGCGCCCGCACGACGGGCACGACACGATTTCCAGCTTGCGGGGGCGCAGGTTCAGCGATTGCAGGATCTGCGTGCCCACCTTGATCTCCTCCGCGGGCGGAGCGGACAGCGATACGCGGATGGTGTCGCCGATCCCTTCGCTCAGCAGCGCGCCGAACGCGACCGCGGACTTGATCGTGCCCTGGAAGGCCGGTCCGGCCTCGGTGACACCGAGGTGCAGCGGGTAGTTGCACTGGGCGGCGAGCTGACGGTAGGCCTCGACCATCACGACCGGATCGTTGTGCTTGACCGAGATCTTGATGTCGCCGAAGCCGTGTTCCTCGAAGAGGCCCGCCTCCCACAACGCGGACTCGACGAGCGCTTCGGGCGTCGCCTTGCCGTATTTCTGCATCAGGCGCGGATCGAGGGAACCGGCGTTCACGCCGATGCGGATCGGAATGCCCGCGTCGCCGGCCGCCTTCGCGACCTCCTTGACGCGACCGTCGAACTCCTTGATGTTGCCGGGGTTGACCCGCACCGCGGCGCATCCCGCGTCGATGGCGGCGAAGATGTACCGGGGCTGGAAGTGGATGTCGGCGATCACGGGGATCTGGCTCTTCTTCGCGATGGTCGCGAGAGCGTCGGCATCCTCCTGCCGAGGGCAGGCAACACGCACGATGTCGCAGCCCGAGGCGGTGAGCTCGGCGATCTGCTGAAGCGTGGCGTTGATGTCGTGGGTCTTGGTGGTGCACATCGACTGCACCGAGATGGGGTGATCGCTTCCGACACCGACATTGCCGACCATGAGCTGGCGTGTCTTGCGTCGCGGCGCGAGGACCGCGGGCAGTTCGGGCATGCCCAATCCGACGGGGCTGGTCACAGTTCGCCTTCTTTCGTAGCTACCCGGCAATTCTAGCGGCGCAGGTCAGAACAGCTGGATGGGGTTGATGATGTCGGCGGTGAGGGTGAGGACCATGAACGCGCCACCGATCACGACGGCGACATAGGTCAGCGGAAGCAGTTTCATGTAGTCGACGGGCGCTCCTTCCGGCAGCCCGCGCAATCCGCGCACCCAGTTGCGGATGCGTTCGTAGATCGCCACGGCCATGTGCCCACCGTCGAGCGGAAGCAGCGGCAGGAGATTGAAGGCACCGAGGAAGAAGTTGAGCTGCGCGAGCAGCAGGACGAAGGACTGCCAGATCCCGCGCTCCGCGAACTGCCCGCCGATGACACTGGCACCGACCACGCTCACCGGGGTGTCGATGGCGCGCTCACCGCCTGTCACCGCAGTCCACAGATCCGACACCTTGCTGGGCAGATCCATGAGCGACTGGGCAGTGATCACGGCCAGGTCGCCGGTGAATTGGAACGTCGCCGGAATCGCCGTGAGTGCGTTGTACTCGGTCGGACGGTTCTCCTCTCCCGTCACGCCGATCGCGCCCACGGTCTCGGAGGTGATCTCCCCGGTCGCGGTGTTCTCCACGTACCGCTGCACCTGTTCGACGGTCACCGGCACGGTGAGGGTTTCCCCGCCTCGCTCGACCGTGAAGTCGACGGTGCCCGTGGCGGCGCGTGTCGCCTCGACCAACGCGTAGAACCCTTCGACCTCCTGGCCGTCCACAGCGACGATCACGTCACCGGGCTGGATTCCCGCCTCACCGGCGGGCCCGGTGCCGGTACACGGGGCGAGCGCGTAGTCGCCGTCCGCCCCCGCCTGGCTGGGTGCCACACAGGACACCTCCGCGACGGTGGCCTTGGGATGCAGTTGCGGCAGCGCCCACGCGACGGCGAGGACATAGATCAGGATGATGCCCAGCGCGAAGTTCATCCCGATGCCGCCCGCCATGACGACCAGGCGCTTCCACGTCTTCTGCTTGTACATCGCGCGGTCGTACTCATCGGGAGCGAGTTCGTCGAGGGCGGTCATGCCCGCGATGTCGCAGAAACCCCCGGCGGGGATCGCCTTGAGACCGTATTCGGTCTCGCCGCGGCGGAAGGCGAAGATGCGCGGCCCGAAACCGATGTAGTAGCGCCGAACCTTCATGCCCAGTTTCTGCGCGGTCCACATGTGGCCGGCCTCGTGCAGGGCGATGGAGGCGGCGATGCCAAAGGCGAAAACCACAACGCCCAATACGAACATCATGTGTGGCCGATCCTCCTAGTCGACGAGTGTGCGCGCCCGGCTGCGGGCCCAGCCGTCGGCTGCGAGCACATCGTCCACGGTACTGGGTTGCGCCGACCACTCGTCGGCGTCGTCCAGCACGGCCTCGACGGTCTGCACGATCCGGGGGAACGAGAGCCGTCCCGCGAGGAACGCCTCGGCGGCGATCTCGTTCGCCGCGTTGTACACGGCGGTCAGGCAGCCGCCGCGGCTTCCCGCGGCGCGTGCGAGTTCCACAGCAGGGAACACCGCGTTGTCGAGCGGCTCGAACTCCCATGTCGACGCCGTCGAGAAATCGAGCGCCGGAGCCGCCTCCGCGACACGGTGCGGCCAGCCGAGCGCGAGCGCGATCGGCAGAGTCATCGACGGCGGCGAGGCCTGGGCGAGCGTGGACCCGTCGGTGAAGGTCACCATGGAATGCACGATCGATTGCGGATGGACGGTGACGTCGATCCGGTCGTAGGCGATACCGAACAGCAGGTGCGCCTCGATGAGTTCGAGCCCCTTGTTCACGAGCGTCGCGGAATTGAGGGTGTTCATCGGGCCCATCGACCACGTCGGATGGGCGCCGGCCTGCTCGGGTGTGACCGACTCGAGACGATCTGCCGTCCAGCCCCGGAACGGCCCCCCCGACGCGGTGAGCACCAGACGGGCCACCTCGTCGGCAGTGCCGCCGCGCAGGCACTGCGCCATCGCCGAATGCTCGGAATCGACCGGCACGATCTGGCCCGGAGCGGCCGCTGCCGTCACGAGCGCCCCACCGGCGACGAGCGATTCCTTGTTCGCCAGCGCGAGGCGCGCCCCGGTCTCGAGAGCCGCGAGGGTCGGCGCGAGCCCGAGCGAGCCGACGAGCCCGTTGAGCACCACGTCGGCTTCCACCTCCCGCACGAGCGCGGTCACCGCGTCGGGGCCGCTGCGCACCGGACGGTCGAGGCGCGACGCAGCGGCGGGGTCGGCGACCGCGACCTCGGAGACACCGAACAGACGGATCTGCTCCGCCAGCAGGTCGATGTTGCCACCGCCCGCGGCGAGGCCGACCACCTCGAACTTGTCGGGGTTCGCGTCGATCACCTGGAGCGCTTGGGTCCCGATGGAGCCGGTGCTGCCCAGCAGCAGCACGCGTGTACGGGAGGAGTTCTCTGCTTCGGCCACGGATGCATTGTTCCCGACGGCGGTGTCCACGTCATGAACCGGTGGTCACGGGTCGTACCGGACTTGCCGTGAGAGCGCCCCCACTTCATACGACGGGCGGTCGTATGTCACGATTAGCGGCAACAGGACCAACTGGCAAGCAGGAGGAAACGGTGGCCGGTACCGAGCTGGAGTCCATTCATGACAGAACGGTGGCGGAGGTGCCCTCGGCGGAGTGGGGCTGGAGCGGTGAAGCACCGCGCGTGTTCCGTGCCGCAGGCTGGATTTTCGCCGCGTTCCTCCTCCTGATGATGATCGGCAACCATACCGGCCGCGTCGAGGACCTGTACCTCATCGGTTTCGCTGCGGTGATCGTGTTCATCCTTGTGCGCGACATCGTCAGTCGCCGTCGCATGCGGTAACACCACTGGTCGAACAGCAGGGCCCGCCCGGAGCAATCCGGGCGGGCCCTCGCCGTCGTGGTCCCCGCGTCTCCCGTTAGTGCACAGGCTCAGCGGCCCCGCCACTGCGCAGAATCAGCGGCCCCGCCACTGCGCAGAATCAGCGGCCCCGCCACTGCGCAGAATCAGCGGCCCCGCCACTGCGCAGAATCAGCGGCCCCGCCACTGGGGCGCACGTTTGGCCGCGAACGCCCTCGGTCCTTCCTGCGCATCCTCGCTGTTGTAGCAAAGCTCGGACGCGTGCCGGGCGGCCACCAGCGCAGCCGACCGTCCCATTTCCGTCGAGAGCATCACGGTCTCCCGCGCCGCGCGAACCGACAGGGGTGCACCGGCCAGGATCTCACCCGCCAGGCCGAGTGCCGTCGCGAGGAGGTCTCCGGGCTCGGCGAGCCTATTGACCAATCCGATCTCGTACGCCCGCTGCGCGGTGATCGGTTTTCCGGTCAGGAGGATTTCCATCATGATCCGCTGCGGGATCATGTGGATCAGTGGAGAAGCCCACGGTGAGCTCCTGCCCACCTTCACTTCCGTGACCGCGAACGTCGCACCGGTACTCGCCACACACAGGTCGCACGACTGCGCGATCAGCCAGCCCCCGGCGAACGCGGCCCCGTTGACCGCCGCGATCGTGGGTTTCGACAGTTCGACCGTGTCGTACGGGACCGGAATCAGCGTGCGGGGCGGAACCGTCATCCCCGTCTCGACCATCTCCTTGAGATCGCCACCCGCACAGAACGCCTTGTCCCCTGCCGCGGTGAGGACGGCGACCCGCAGGCCGGGATCGTTCTCGAAGCGGTCCCATGCGGCGTACAACCCCGCGCGCACCTCCGCGGTGAGACAGTTGCGCGTCTCCGGCCGGTTCAGCGTGATGACGGCGATGCCGTCGTCCCGGGCATCGAACAACACTGCGGCGTTCGACGGATCCCCGGTCATCGGACAACTCCGCTCATCAGAAACCTCTCTGTCGTATCAGGTGTGCCTCGCGGTCGAGCGCGTCGCGGAAATCGGGGTGGGCGATCGCAATGAGCCGTCTGCTTCGTTCGGCCAAGGTTTGTCCCCGCAGTTCTGCGGCCCCGAATTCGGTGACGACCACGTCCACCTCGCTTCTCGCGGTGGTGACGGGGCCCGAGAGCCCGGCGGTGATCCGGCTGACGGTGCCGTTCTTCGCGGTCGCCGGCAGCGCCATGATGGCGTGGCCACCCGGCGAACGCGCGCCCGCACGCACGAAATCCACCTGCCCACCCGTGCCGCCCAGGTACGCGGACCCGCTCTGTTCCGCGTTGACCTGCCCGGTCAGGTCGACCTCCATCGCGGAGTTGATCGTCACCAGGTTCTCCAACTGCGCCAGCACGCCGGCGTCGTGGGTGTACGAGGTCGTACACATCCGGATCTCCCGGTTGCGGTGCGCGAATCCGTAGAGCCGATCGGTGCCGATCAGGGCTCCGGTGATCGACACCCCCCTGTCGATCTTCTTGCGGGCGTTGGTCAGTGCGCCGGACTCGACGAGATCGACAAGTCCGTCGCCCAGCATGCCGGAGTGCACCCCGAGATCCCTGCGGTCGGAGAGCAGGCGCAGGACGGCGTCCGGGACGGTGCCGACCCCCATCTGCAGGACCGCACCGTCGCCGATGTATCCGGCGGCGTGCCGGGCGATCGCTTCGTCGGTCTGGCCGATCCGTCCCGGCGGCACCTGTACGGGTGGGCGCGAGACGTGCACCGGGTAATCGATTCTCGACTCCGGGAGCATCTCGCCGAAGGTGAACGGCACCTGATCGTTGACCTCTGCGACCACTACCCGCGCCCGCGCGACGGCGGCCTGCACATAGTCGCTGACAAGACCGAAACTGTGGTTGCCCTCGCCGTCGGCGGGACCGACCTGAACGAATGCCACATCGCAGCCGATGATCCCCGCCTCGATCATCGGGCCGACCTGACTGACGTGGCACGGAATCACGTCGAGGCGGTGCGCCTTGCTCATCGACCTCAGGGCGCCGATGGCACCCATGCTGGACAGCGCAAAGCTCTCGGCCGATTCGGGGGTGAAGATTCCCGAGAAACTGGTCGCGACGAACACCGTCAGATCGCCGACGTCGCGGCCTTGCGCGATCAGCGCTTCGAGCACGCTCGACGGTTCACCGCATGCCTGGCCGACGACGATGTGGTCGCCCGGGCGGAGGAATTCGCGAACATCGATCTCCGCGTCGGTACGAACCTGTGTCATGAGCCTACCGTTCCGCGCGAACCGTTCGAATCGGCATCCCCTGCACGCGAACAGGGTTCGGTAACGCGCCGGAGTTGCTCGAGGACGTCGGCGGTATCGGCGCCGAGTCGGGGCGCCGGTCCCGCGATGCGTCCGGGTGTACGCGAGAACCAGGTGGGCGGCCCGGGATAGCGGACCGGCCCGTACGGAGAGTCCACGTCGTCGAAGAAGCCGGTCTGTTCGAGATGCGGATTGTCGAACAGTTCGTCCAGTGTGCGCACCGGAGCGGCAGGGATATCACGAGACCGCAGGAGATCGAGCCATTCCTGCGTCGTGCGCTCCTCGAACGTCGTGCCGAGCAGTTCGTAGACCTCGTCGATTCGTCGCGCCCGCTGTTCGAGAGTCGCGAAGTGTTCGCCGGCCCATTCCGGTTTCACGGCGTCGACGAATGCCGCCCATTGCTTGTCGTTGTAGACGAGCGCCGAGATCCGGCCGTCCTTGGTGCGGTAGGGCTTTCGGTTCCGTGCGACGACGCGCGGGTAGACAGCCGGGCCCAGTGGCGGCGTGAACATCGCACCGTTGCCGTGTTCGACGAGCATGAAGGCCGCCATGGTTTCGAACATGGCAACTTCGACTTCCTGCCCCTCCCCTGTCCGTTCACGATGGAAAAGGGCCATCATCGTGGCGTAGAGCGCCGTCATCCCGGCGACCTTGTCGGCGATGATCGTGCCCACGTACCCCGCCTCACCGGTCAACTGCTCTTGCACCGACGGCAGGCCGCATTCCGCCTGGATCGTGTCGTCGTAGGCCGTGAGGTTCGAGTCGGGTCCGCCGCGCCCGTATCCGTAACAGTTGGTGTAGACGATCGACGGGTTGAGTGCCGCGACCTCGTCGTATCCGAATCCGAGACCCGCTACGGCGGTCGCACGCATCGAGTGGATGAACACATCGGCGTCGACGATCAACTCCCGTAGCGTCGACGCGCCCTCGTCGGTGCGCAGATCCAGTACGACGCTTCGTTTACCGCGGTTGACGTTGACGAAGACACCGCCCATCCCGGGCTCGGGGCCCACCGAGATGTAGCGGGTGTTGTCGCCCGCCGGCGGTTCGATCTTGACCACGTCCGCCCCCATGTCGGCCATGATCTGGGTGCAGTACGGACCCATCACCATCGCCGTCAGGTCGACGACTCGCACTCCTGACAGGGGACCTCGGTGTTTCATCGACAGAACCTCGCTGCTGCGTCGGGTCGGATTCCCCGGCGCGCGGGCCTTCCGGGAACGGCGCAAAACTATCAGATGAATCTTTACAAGGATAGTGGTATGACTGGGTGGTGGACAGAACCAGAGCCCTCTCGGGCACGATCGACACGGTGCTCGACGCCGCCCTTTCGTCCCACCCGGACGCACCGGCGATCGAGGCCGCCTCGGGAGTGTGGTCGTACGCCCAACTCGACGACCAGGCCCGACGCGCCGCGGGGGCATTGTGGACACTCGGTGTCCGGCCCGGCGACCGGGTGGCAGCGTGCCTGCCCAACGACCTCGACATCGTCGCGGCCTTCCACGGAGCACAACGCGTCGGTGCGGTCTGGGCCGGGATCGGCGAAGCACTCTCCGCCGCAGAACAACAGAACCTGCACGACATCTGCGCGCCGACAGTGGTGCTCGCCGGACCCCAGTACAAGGCCGGCGGGTCGCGGTGCGTCGGCCCCGATCGCTGGGCCGAACTCCTCGCGGCCGGCCACGAGTGCCCGCCCCTCACCCACGATCTCGATCAGCCTGCCGGAATCGCCTTCACCAGCGGGACTTCCGGGACGCCGAAAGCCGTCGTGCACAGCCAGCGCAACCTGCTCCTGCCCGGAGCGTCGCTGGTCGCCACCCGGGGCTGGGGCCGGGAACTCCGCAAGGGAGACAGCTTCCCGCTGACGATTCTCAATCTCATGGTGCTCTCCACCCTGCTCACCGCACAGGCGGGCGGGTGCGCCGTGATCATGAACCGGCGCGATCTCGAGGGTGTCGCACACTGGATCTCTTCGCGGCGCGTCACCGTATGGAACGGCGCTCCGGCCCAGCTCTACGATCTCGCCGCGCGACCCGACCTGGATCTCGGTTCGCTGCGCGAGGTGTGGAGCGGCGGCAGCGACACCCCCGACGGCCTGCGCCGATCCTTCGCCGACGCACACGGCCTGATACCGCGCGTCACCTACGGTCTGACGGAAGCACCCACCGTCGTGTCCATCGACCCACCCGGAACCGCATGGCGAGCCGGAACGAGCGGACAGGTACTGCCCCAGTACGACGTCGGCGCGTACGACGACGACGGTCGCCGCCTTCCTCCCGGTGAGCCGGGTGAACTGCGGCTGACCGGCGCAACAACCGGACACTGGGCACACGCATGGACGCCGATGCTCGGTTACCTCGAGGACGGGAACATCCGGCCGCCGGAACCCGGAAACGTCCCGACCGGCGACATCGGGACCGTGGACGCCGACGGCTGGCTCACCGTCGTCGACCGTAAGAAACTCGTCATCATCCGCGGCGGAGCGAACGTCTACCCGCTCGAGGTCGAGCGCGTCATCGCCACCCATCCCGACGTCACGAAGGTCGCGGTATACCCGGTGCCGGACGACCGGCTCGGCCAGCGTGTCGCCGCGGTCATCGAAAGTTCCTCAGAACAACCGGATTTCGACGCGCTCACCGAGTTGTGCCGAAGTGAACTCTCCCCGTACAAGGTCCCCGAGATCTGGAGCCGGATCGACTGCCTGCCCGTCAACGCCATGGGCAAGATCCAGCGCGCCGGGTTGTGCGAACTCGTCGACGCACACCGGCGGCCCGCGCCGGACCGGACGTGACACTCTGCTCGTACATCGATCCACCCCCGAACCCGAGGAGCGCCCGTGGCGTTGAACAGCGAGATCGTCACACGAATGTTCGGCCTGGAAGGCCGGGTCGCGATCGTGACCGGCGCGTCCTCCGGACTCGGCGCGACCGTCGCGGAAACCCTCGCGGGACTGGGCGCCGAGGTTGCCGTCGTGGCCCGCCGGAAAGACCGTCTCGAAGAACTCGCCGAACGGATCGGCGGCTTCGCGGTGGCCGCCGACCTGACCGATCTCGACGCGATCGGACAAGTCGTGCCGGCCGTCGCCGAGAGACTCGGACCCCCCGAAATCCTCGTGAATGCAGCCGGAAGCATGTTCACGGAGGAGCGGGCCGAGTCGGAACCGCTCGACGCGATGCGCCGTACCCTCGACCTCAACCTGCTGGCGCCGTTCCGCCTCGCACAGGACGTGTTCCCGCACATGCGCGCTGCCGGACGCGGCTCCATCGTGAACGTCTCGTCCATCAGTGGACGAGTCGGCGTCCCGGGTATCCCCCAGGCTTCTTACGCGGCAAGCAAACTCGGGCTGTCCGGTCTGACGGCCGAGCTCGCCGTCCAGTGGGCGCGACACTCGATCCGGGTGAACACGGTGGCGCCCGGCTTCTTTCGCAGCGAAATCACCGGGCCGCTCTACGACAGTGAACGCGCCTCCGAATACCTGCGGAGAAACACTCCGCTCCCGAAGGACGGAACCGCCGACGACATCGTCGGCGCGATCGTGTGGCTCGCCGGTGACGCCGGTAGTTACGTCACCGGTCAGACCGTCGTCGTGGACGGCGGGTGGACGGCGCGCTGATCTTCCCGCTGTCCGGCAGCGACGCCGACCCCCGCGGCACAGTCGGTCTCCGACGAGACGCCCTCCGGGTAATGGCATGCCACGAAATGGCCCGGACGTATCTCGCGAATCGACGGTTCCTCGGCGGCGCACGTGTCCCGGGCCGACGGGCACCTGGTGCGGAACCGGCATCCACTCGGCGGATCGACAGGTGACGGGATATCTCCGGCCGGTGCCGTGCGTTGCACCGGCGCCTCGGGATCGGGTTCGGGAACGGCGCTGATCAGAGCGCGCGTGTACGGATGCGCGGGTGCGCTGAACAGTTCGTCGGACGCTGCGACCTCACACACCTTGCCGAGATACATCACCACGACACGGTCGCTCACGTTCTTCACCACCGCGAGGTCGTGCGCGATGAAGACGAGAGTGAGCTTGTACCGGGTCTTCATGTCTTCGAGCAGGTTGATGATCTGGGCCTGCACGGACACGTCGAGCGCGGATACCGGCTCGTCGCAGATCACGAGTTCGGGATCGAGAACCATCGCCCGCGCGATCGAGATGCGCTGGCACTGTCCTCCGGAGAATTCGTGGGGCAACCGATCCGACGCCGTATCCGGGTCGAGACCCACACGTTCGATCATCGCCCGGGTGCGAGACTCGATTTCCTCTGCCGGCGCGCCGCCCTGGATCCGCAAGCCTTCGGCCACGATGTCCTTGACCTTGCGCATCGGGTTGAGAGAGGAAATCGGATCCTGGAAGATCATCTGCAGCTTCCGGCGGTGCGCACGAAGTGCGGAGCCTCTGAGACCGACGATCTCGGATCCGTCCACGACCACCGAACCCGATGTGGGAGGCGGAAGTTGCAGGATCGCCTTCGCCACGCTCGACTTACCGCATCCCGATTCCCCGACCAGGCCGACTGTCTCTCCTCGTCTGGCGTCGAAGCTCACGTCCGAGACCGCGAAGACCCGCTCGTTGCCCTTGCCTGCATATTCGACGGTGAGGTTCCGGACGCTGAGCACCACGTCCTGGTCGTCCCGCAGATGCGCAGTTCCACTGCCGGCCATCAGATCACGTCCCTGGAATCGATTCGGGTCCCGGCCGCCGTCACACCGGCGGAGGCGTTGGCTTCTCGTGCGGTGTCACCGGCAGGCGTGCCCAGTGGATAGAAACAGGCGGCGGAATGCTGCGGTGAGTCGTCTGCGGCCTCGAGCCGGGGCGTGTCCACCAGGCACCGGGCCTGCGCCGACGGGCATCTCGGCGCGAAGCTGCACCCCGCGGGCGGGTCGATGACGGTGGGCGGCCGCCCGGGGATGGACGGCAGTCGGGTGTGGCTCGGATCGCCGAGACGCGGGATCGCGTCCATCAACGCCCGGGTGTAGGGGTGGCGCATGTGGGAGAACAACTGTCGCGTCGGGCCGGTCTCGACGACCTTTCCCGCATACATGACGGCGATGGAATCCGTGCGTCCTGCCACGACTCCGAGATCGTGCGTGATGAGGATCATGCCCATATCGGTCGTCGCCTGTAGATCGCCGAGCAGATCGAGGATCTGTTGCTGCACGGTGACGTCGAGCGCGGTGGTGGGTTCGTCGGCGATGAGCAACTTCGGTGAGCACGCGATTGCCAGTGCGATCGTCACCCGCTGCCGCATTCCCCCCGACAGGTGGTGCGGATACCGGCCGAACCGCGTGGCCGGCTCCGGGATGCCGACTTGCGTCAGCAACCGGATCGCCTCGGTCTTCGCTGCCCGGCGGTCGAGGCCGAGGTGGAAACGCAGTGTCTCCGTGAGTTGCTGTCCGATGGTGAGGACCGGTGTCAGTGAGGTCATCGGGTCCTGGAAGACCATCGCCAGATCCACGCCCCACAGGTGCTTGTTCCGCTTCGGCGAGACCGTGGCGAGGTCGACGCCGTCGAGCAGGATTTCGCTGCCCGGCAGGACTCGCGCGCTGGGAGCCAGGATCTTCATGACCGCGCGTGAGAGCACCGATTTTCCGGAACCCGACTCGCCGACGATGCCGAGGGTCCGTCCCGCTTCGACGCGCAGGTCCACGCCGTCGACGGCCCTGACCTGACCTCGCGGCGTATCGAACCACACCCGCAGCCCGCGCACCTCGAGCAGCGCACCGCGGGATGACGCGGCGCCCGAATTCTCGACGGCGGCGTCCGCCGTCATCTCCCCTACCTCGGTCATATGGAGGACTCCCTACCTATCCGGCCCCGCATCCAGTCGCCGAGCTTGTTGAACGAGTACACGGTCAAGAAGAAGAACAACGACGGAATTAGCACGAGATGCGGGTATTCCCTGAGTGATTCACGTCCCGCGGCGAGCATCCCGCCCCAGCTCGGCGTCGGTGGCGGCACCCCCAGTCCCAGGAAGCTCAAGCTGCCTTCTGCGACCACAAGAGTGGCCATCACCACCAGAGCAAGCGACATGACCGGAAGCATCACGTTGGCGAGTAGCTCCCGCAGCAGCACACGCCACGGTCCGGCACCGAGGGCCTTCGCCGCGATGACGAATTCACGTTCCGCGAACGCCATGGTGTTGGCTCGCGCCACCCGTGCGAAGTTCGGGATGCCCAGCAACGCGAGGCCGAGGACCAATGTCGGCAGGCCCGGACCGAGAGCGGCCACCAGCGCGATGAGGAAGATCAGGGCCGGGAAGGACAGCAGGAAGTTGACGAGAAGCGACACGATGCGGTCCGTCACTCCACGGAAATAACCGGCGACCATGCCCGCCGCGACCCCGATGATCATCGCGATAGCGGTACCGCCGATCGCGACCGCCATCGACACCCTGGCACCGTGGATGCACCGCGACAAGATGTCTCGTCCCAGCGAATCGGTTCCCAGCAGGTGCGATCCCCACGAAGGTGGGGCGCTGAAGTCGTCGGTGATCTCGTTGGGGTCGGGCATCGGGAGCCAATCCGCGACCAGAGCGGCGACGACCACGGCAGCGATCCACACCGCACCGAGTACCGCGCCGTAATCGCGTCCCCGTCTGCGCGCGGCCTTCCGGGGAACGGGAGGGACTTCGGTCGGCGGGAGATGTTCCGTCGCGGTGCCGGTACTCTCCTGCCGGATGACATCGGTCACGAGGCACTCACCTTCCGTACTCTCGGGTCGAGCAGCGGGTAGGCCAGGTCGACGACGGTATTGATGGACAGGTAGAGCAACGCGCTGAGCAGCACGACCGCCTGCACCACGATGAAGTCGCGCGAGAGAATCGAATTGACGACGAGGCTGCCCATCCCCGGCAGGGAGAAGATCAGTTCCACGATCACCGTGCCCCCGATGAGCCGGCCGATCACCACACCGGACACGGTGACGAGCGAGAAGGACGACTGCCGCAGCGCGTGCCGGACGAGGATCCGCGACGTGGGCAATCCCCGGGCGCGCGCCGAGAGGACGTGATCCTGTTGCAGAGTCGCCATCATGTCGCCTTTGAGAAGCCTCGTGAACAGCACACATTCACCCGCAGCCAAGGTCAGAACCGGAAGGGCGATGTGCAGGAGGTGCTCGACGGGATCCTCGGAGAACGGCACCCAGCCGAGTGTCGGGAGCAGACCGAGTTGCACGCCGAAGACGAACACGAGGAGGATGCCGAGAACGAAGGACGGCACGGCCAGTGTCGCAGAGGTCAACGCCGTCGCGACCCGGTCCAGACGGCCCCCGGGGCGGTACGCCGACCAGACACCGACGGGGATCGACACCGCGAGCGCGACGAACATGGACAGGATCGCGAGTTCCAGCGATACCGGAGCACGTTCGGCGATCGAGGCCAGCACATCCGTCTGGGTGGTGAACGAGCGCCCGAAATCGCCCTGCAGCACACCACCGATCCACGAGAGGTACCGCTCCATGAGCGGATCGTCGAGACCGTAACTCGCGCGGGCGATGTCGCGCATCTCGTCGCTCGCACCCGGTGGAACCAGACTGTCGACCGGATCGCCGGGGATCAATTCCAGCAGCAGGAACACCGCCACACTGACCATCCAGATCAGCAGCAGGAAGTTCCCTATCGGTACCGCACTTCGTCTGACGATGACGCCCACGCTCGATCAACCCCGTTCGTTCGGTGTGCCGAGTCGCGGCGGGCGCGGCCGTAGATCACGGCCGTGCCCGCCGCACACCGCGGCAATGTGGAGAATTACTTGTCGACCCACGCCCGATCGAGATAGACCCCTGCGCCGCTGAGAGTGCCCGTGAGGACCAGGCCCTGCACGTATCCCGGAGTGAAGATGTACCCGGTCTGGTAGCGCCAGTTCCGCAGCGGTGCGTCGTTGGAGATCTCACCGTTGATCACCTTGTACGCCTCGGCGACCACGTCCGGATCCTTCGATGCCCGGCTCGCGTCGAGAGCCTCGTCGACCTTCGGATTCGAGTACCCGGTGATGTTGTTCGTGCCGTCCGAGTGGAACGTGTCGTAGATGGCGTCCATATGCTGCGACAACGTCGCGGCGATCCCCATCTGGTATCGGCCCGAACGTAGAACACCTTGCAGGGTTGCGTAATCCATCGAGTCGATCTCGACACGAACGCCGTCGAGTTGCTGTACCTGCGACTGGATGAGCTGGGCGACCTGCTCGAGTGCGGGCAGGCCGGCGAACGTGCTCAACCGCAACGTGAGGTCGCTCTTCCCCGTCTTCGCCAGGTACTCGTCGAGCAGGGCCTGCGCTTCGGGAAGATTCTTCTCGGGAAAGGTGCCCAAGTCGTCGTCGCGATACGCGCTGTCGGGGAACAGGAATGCGTCCACCGGGTCGTCGCCGGGGTACACGGCACTGTTGATCTGCGCGCTGTCGAACGTCTTGAGCACTGCGAGCCGGAGTTGCGGGTCCTTCAGGTCCGGGTCCTCGAAATTGAAGTTCAGTCCCGTTCCCCCGACCAGTGGAAGCGCATGGACCGTGAATCCCTCGGCTTCGACCGCTCTGGCGTCCTTGGAGAGCAGCGACCAGTTGATGTCGATCTCTCCGGATCGCAAGGCGTTGAGGCGCTGATCGTCCTGGCCGATCACCTTCAGGACGAAGCTGTCGAGGTACGGCGCGCCTTCGTCCCAGTACTCGGGGTTAGCCGTGAACCTGGCCTCGGAGTTGCGTGTCCATTTCTCGAGGAGGAACGGGCCCGCGCCGATCGGGGCGTTGCCGAAGTCGGCACCGAGTTGCGTGATGGCGGTGGGTGACCCGATCATGCCCATCCCCTGCGCGAGCGCCCACGGCAACTGGTAGTTCGGTTCGCCCGAAACCACCTCGACCGTGAGCGGATCGATCACCCTCCAGGTCAGCGGCGCCGCGATCCGGGCAGACGGCGAGAGATTCGCGGGGTCTTTGACGCGGTCCCAGTTGAAGACGACGGCGTCGGCGTCGAACGGTGTGCCGTCGCTGAACCGCACACCGTCGCGCAGTGTCAGAGTCCAGGTGATGCCGTCCTCCGACTCGAACGCCGAGGCCATCGCGGGCACGAACTGTTCGTCCTCGGTATCGAAGCGGAGGAGGGTTCCGAATACGGGCAGGCATCGGTCGAACGCGTGGGTTGCGCACCAGACCGGATCCATCGTCTGGCCCTCGACGTTGACGGCCATCACCAGTTCGCCGCCGCGGACCGGGGTGTCGGACCCGGCGCCGTCGTTCCCCGACGCCCCGCCGCTACCGCAACCGGCCGCCACCATGACCGATGCGACGGCCACCAGCAATGGACGTGGCATTCTTCGCCAGTTCACTGTCACTTCGTTTGCTCCTGTCATTGGTTCTGCGCCGGTGCGGTAGCGATGGGAACTAGTCGGTGACCCAGATCTCCTCGGGCAACGGCGATCCGAGTGCGTAGACGTCGACTCCCTGCACGTTCTCTCCCCACACGACTGCGGGCACCGCGCGGTAGTACCAGATGCCCGGATTCAGCTCGGCCAGGCGCTCCTGGACCGTTTCGTAGGCCGTCGTGCGCTCTTCGACGGTCACACCGATGCGGCCGGCGTCCAGTGCTGCATTGAGTTCCGCGTCGTCGACACCGACTGTGTTGCCGGACGAGTCCTTGTGGAAGGCCAGCCACAGCGGGTTGTCGGGATCCTGGATGACGGCCGACGAAATGAGCATGTCGAAGTCGCGTGCGGCGGTGCGTGCCGTTGCCTGGGCATAGTCGACAACGTCCACCTTCGCCTCGACGTTCTGGAACGCGCTCAGCTGTGCCTGCAGAGCTTCGCCGAGTGTCCGGCTCTCCGTCGTCGGGTAGGACAAGAATGTGAACGAGACGGGTTTGCCTTCGGCGGCCAACTCGTCGAACAGTTTCTGCGCGGCGGCCGGATCGGTCTCCTTGAGCGCGATGTCACTGAAGAACTGTGAGCTCTCCTCGAAGAGAGTCTCGGGGATCTGACCCTCGTCGTTGTAGACGGCCGTGTTGATCGCGTCTAGGTCCACGGCGAGGGACACCGCCCGGCGTGCACGTGCGTCGTCGAAGGGAGCGCGTGCGAAGTTCATGCCCACGAACTGCCCACCACCCGTCGGGACGACCTCGGTGTTCAGCCCTGCGGCTTCGACCTTGTTGAGACTCGCCCAGTTCGTTTCGGACGCCAGATCCGCGGCACCGGTCGTCATCGCGTTCACTCGCTGGTTCGTGTCACTCACGGTCCGGATGGTGAGAGTGTCCAGATACGGCTTCAGCGCATCCCAGTAGTCGGGGTTCTTGGTCAGTTCGATCGCGTCCTGACGCGTCCACGATGTCAGGGTGAAGGGACCCGCACCGACGGGGTTCGCATCGAATTCGCCCGGCCCCTTGGCCAATGCTGCCGGCGACGCGATCCAGTTCAGCGAACTTCCCACGATGGACTGTGCGTAGTGCGGGTTGGGGGATCTCATCGTGACCTGCAGCGTGGTCGGACCTTCGACACGCGTCTCGGCGATCTGGGCCGCCCATCTGCCGGACGTCGAGCCCAGGGCCGGATCGACGAGGCGATCCCAGTTGTACTTCACCGCAGCAGCATCGAGCGGAGTGCCGTCGGTGAACACGAGGTCGGGCCGGAGTTCGAGAGTGAACGTGGCTCCGCCGTCGGTGGTCGAGAAGTCGGTGGCCATCTTGTACTCGATGTCGAGCGACTCGACATCGTTGATCATCAGTGTTCCGTACAGCGCGTTGCCGAGGGCGGGCTGGAACGCCCAATAGTTGGTCAGGGACGCAGGATCGAGCGAACGTGGCTCGCCGGTCTGCAGGACGGTGAGTGAGCCGCCCGCGACCGGGTCGCCGGCCTCGGTGGTCGACGCGCCCGCGTCGGAACCCGCCTCGCCACACGAGGTCAGCAGCAGCGCCGCGGCGCATGCCGCGGCTACCGCGGGCAGGAAACGTCTGTGTCGGAACATGGGAACCTCTCGAGGGAGACGGAACAGCCGGGATGAGGCACACGGTGCGCGGGTCGGTGAGCAGGAAATCCGGTTGGTTTCGGTGCGTAACGGCTCTCGCCGGCCAGAAACGAATCCCACACTCGAACGCGATGCATCGTGACGACGATCACAGGGAGTATCGCCGGTCGAGGCCGAACATTCAAGTATTGCCATCCTTGTAATGATTGAAGTACGGTGCGGGCGGAGTGCAACGTCCGAACGCACTACGGGCGGACCAAGGAAGGAAGTCTCTACAGATGTTTTCGGCACTAGTGATCGACAAGGGCGACGCCGGCCAGACGGTGACCCTGAAGGACCTCGAGGACAGCGATCTCCCCGACGGCGACGTCACCATCGATGTGGAATATTCCACGCTGAATTTCAAGGACGCACTGGCGATTACCGGCAAATCCCCGGTGGTGCGCAAGTTCCCGATGGTCCCCGGAATCGACCTCGCGGGCGTCGTCACCGACAGCACCCATGCAGAGTGGTCGCCGGGAGACCGGGTCGTCCTCAACGGCTGGGGAGTCGGCGAAACCCATTGGGGCGGACTGGCTCAGCGGGCGCGCCTCCGCGGAGACTGGCTCGTCCCCCTGCCCGACGAATTCACAGCCCGGCAAGCGATGGCGATCGGCACCGCCGGCTACACGGCGAGCCTGTGCGTGGAGGCTCTCCTGAACTTCGGCATCACCCCGGACCAAGGAGAAATCCTCGTCACCGGCGCGACCGGCGGCGTCGGCAGCGTCGCGATCGCGCTGCTCACCAAGGCCGGATTCACCGTGGCGGCCGCGACCGGAAAGACGTCCGAAGCCGACTACCTCCAGCAGCTCGGTGCGTCCACCGTCGTCGACCGCGCGGACCTGTCCGGCCCCGGCAAGCCTATGCAGAAGGAGCGCTGGGCAGGCGTCGTCGATACAGCCGGCAGTCATACACTCGCGAACGCGTGTGCGCAGACACGCTACGGCGGTGCCGTCGCCGCCTGCGGACTGGCACAGGGCATGGATTTCCCGGCCTCGGTCGCGCCGTTCATCCTGCGCGGCGTGTCCCTGCTCGGAATCGACAGCGTGATGGCACCGCGTGAGCGGCGGGTAACCGCGTGGGCTCGCCTGTCCCGCGATCTCGACGCGACCGCACTCGACGCCATCGCCCGGGAAGTATCGCTCGAAGAAGCGATCACCGCGGCGGACCACCTCATGGACGGCACGGTGCGCGGGCGCATCGTCGTCGACGTCAATCGATAATCGGGGGAACACAGATGAGCAAGAAGTCGTCAGCGCCGGAAACCGTGGAACTGGACCTGTCCGACGTGGAACACCGCGTCGGCAAGCCGGTCGGCGGCGGGCAACTCTGGGATCCGTGCAGCACGTCCGACATTCGGCGGTGGGCCATGGCGATGGACAATCCCAACCCGCTGCACTGGAACGAGACGTTCGCGCGCGAATCCAAGTTCGGAGGCCTGGTCGCGCCCCAGTCCATCGCGGTGGCTCTCGACTTCGGGCACGGCGCCGCACCGGCGTGCGTCGGCTACATCCCGAACAGCCACCTCATCTTCGGCGGCGAGGAATGGTGGTTCTACGGCGTCCCGGTCCGCCCCGGCGACAAGCTCTTCCAGGATCGCCGCTTCCACGACTACAAGGTCACGGAAACCAAATTCGCGGGCCCCACGATGTTCTCGCGTGGCGACACCACGCACACCAATCAGCACGGCGCCCTGGTCGCCCGTGAACGTTCCACCGCGATCCGCTATCTCTCTGCCGAAGCCACCAAGCGTGGCATGTACGAGAATCAGCTCGGCGAGATCAGGAAGTGGACCAACGAGGAACTTCTGGAGATCGAGGCCCTGCGCCACGAATGGCTGTTGTCCAACTGGGCGGGCACGTCCCCGCACTTCGACGAGGTCAAGGTCGGCGACACCCTCCCCCGCCGCGTGATCGGACCGCACAGCATCGCCACGTTCACCACGGAATACCGGGCGTTCCTCTTCAACATCTGGGGCACGTTCGAATGGGTGGCACCGGAGGGCGTCGAGGATCCGTGGATCAACCAGGATCCGGGCTGGGTCGAAGGATTCGGCTTCGACGAAGAAGGGGCCATGATCGACCCGCGCAAGCGGGACGGTTTGTACGTGGGCCCGTCACGCGGGCACATCGACGCCGAGAAAGCCGGCGAGGTCGGCATGGCCCGGGCCTACGGCTACGGCGCGACGATGGGTGCGTGGTGCACCGACTTCCTCGCCAACTGGGCAGGGCACGAAGGCATGGTCCGCCACATCAAGTCGGACTTCCGCGGCCCGGCATTCGAGGGCGACGTCACGTACTTCGACGCCGAGGTCGTCGGCAAGGAGACCGACACCACGTGGGGTGTCCCTCTCGTCCAGATCAAGCTGCGCCTGACCAATCAGGACGGCAACGTCCTCGTCTCCTCCACCGCCGAGGTCGAGCTGCCGCTCTGACGGCACCGCAGACAAGGGAGTCATCATGAGCACTGGGACGAACACGGAAGTGGTGGAGTCCGTTTCGATCGTGTCGGGACCTCCGCTCAGCGAAGAACCCGGTCTGGGTGCCCTCACCCTGCCCGGTTTCCTGCGCGAAGTGACAGAGTTGTACAGCGACCGTGAAGCGCTCGTGATGCACGACGCGGACGGCACCACACGCTGGACCTATGACGACCTGTGGGAACGTGCCGTCGAGGTGGCACGGGCACTGCGCGCCGTCGGACTGAGCAAGGACGGCCGCGTCGGCGTGCTGATGACGAACCGTCCCGAATGGATCGCGGCGGTGTTCGGCACTTCCCTCGCGGGAGGCGTCGCCGTCACGCTGAGCACCTTCTCGACCCCGGCAGAACTCGACTACATGCTCGAGACATCGGGAGTGTCGGTGCTGCTGTTCGAGCGCACCGTGCTCAAGACGGATTTCGCCGCTGCCCTGGCCGGTCTGGAGCCGCAGATCGGCACCGCGACGTCCGGTGTGGTGCAGTCGGCGAAGTACCCGTTTCTGCGGTACGTCGCCATGGTCGGCTCCCCCGACGGAGTCGCGTCGCTCCCGTCGTGGGAGGAATTCCTGGCCCACGGTGAGGCGCAACCGCGCGCACTGGTCGAATCCTCCGCGGCGGCTGTGCGGCCCAGTGACGTCGCCGTGCTGTTCTTCTCCTCCGGTTCGACGAGCAAGCCGAAGGGGATTCTCAGTGCCCACCGCGGCGTGAGTATCCAGATGTGGCGCTTCCGGCGCATGTACCGATTCGCACCGGAGCACAACATCCGATGCTGGACGGCCAACGGCTACTTCTGGTCCGGCAACTTCGCGATGGCGTTGGGCAACACCCTCGCCAGCGGCGGTTGCCTCGTGCTGCAACCGACGTTCGATCCTGTGGAAGCACTCGATCTCATCGAGAAAGAGCGAGTGAACTTCCCGTTCGCCTGGCCACACCAGTGGGCCCAGCTCGTGGGCGCACCCAACTGGGACAGTGCCGATCTGAGCAGTCTGCTCTATGTCGACTTCAACACCCCCGTCGCGCGGCACCCCACGGTGACCGCCGAGTGGTACGAACCGGGGCACGCGTACGGCAACACCGAAACATTCACCATCAGCGCGTGTTACCCCGCCAACACCCCGGCCGACGTCGCGGCCGGCAGCAGCGGTGAACCACTGCCCGGCGTGACGATCGAGATTGTCGAACCACTGACCGGTGCAGTTCTGCCACGCGGCGAGCGGGGCGAAATCTGCGTCAAGAGCCCCACACTGATGCTCGGATACGTCGGCACACCTCTCAGTGAGACCGTCGACGAGCACGGGTTCTTCCACACCGGAGACGGCGGCTACCTCGACGAGGCGGGCCGGTTGTTCTGGGAAGGCCGGCTCACCGACATCATCAAGACCGGCGGCGCGAATGTGTCACCGCTCGAGGTGGACGAGGCACTCGTCGCGCATCCCGGGGTGAAGGTCGCCCGCACCGTCGGCGTTCCGCACGACACGCTCGGCGAGGTCGTCGTCTCGTGCATCGTGGCGCACTCCGGCGCGGACCTCGATGTCGACGGGATCCGGTCGTACCTGCGGGAGCGACTCGCAAGCTACAAGGTCCCACGCGAAGTGCTGTTCTTCGACGAGGACGAGATCAGCTTGACGGGCAGCGCGAAGATCAAGTCGAACGAGATCCGGGACCTGGCTGTCGCGCGGCTCGGGGTGAACTGACGTTGGTCGTCGTCGACTTCTCCGACGACTACCCCGAAGTAGTCCGCATCGGCGCCGGCGACCCGACGCCTTTCCAGTGAGCTTTGGGCGCTAGGCGAGCAGTTCGCGGG
>NZ_JBHWWX010000015.1:0-92726 GCF_042730335.1 Rhodococcus sp. NPDC060084 | reverse complement strand
CCCCGTACTTCCCCTTGCGGCCCCCCCCCCGCCCCGCGGGCCGGGGCGGGGGGGGCCCCCCCCCGGGGGGGCCCCCCCCCCTCGGCCCACCGGATCGGCGTCCCGGCGCCGCGCACACCCGGATCGCCTAGGCTCGACGCTATGCAGCGGATCATCGGTATCGAGGTCGAATACGGGATCTCCTCGCCTCACGACCCCACAGCGAACCCGATTCTCACCTCCACCCAGGCGGTGCTCGCCTACGCGGCCGCCGAGGGCGTGCCCCGCGCCAAGCGAACGCGGTGGGACTACGAGGTCGAATCTCCTCTTCGGGACGCCCGCGGCTTCGATCTGGGCCGGTTCAACGGCCCCGCCCCGGTCATCGACGCCGACGAGGTCGGCGCCGCCAACATGATCCTCACCAACGGGGCGCGGCTGTACGTCGACCACGCCCACCCCGAATACTCCGCTCCCGAAGTCGCCGACCCGCTCGACGCGGTGATCTGGGACAAGGCCGGCGAACGGGTGATGGAGGCCGCCGCGCGACACGCGTCGAGTGTGCCCGGCGCCCCACGGCTCCAGCTGTACAAGAACAACGTCGACGGCAAGGGCGCCTCCTACGGCACCCACGAGAACTACCTGATGGCACGGCAGACCCCGTTCACGTCGATCGTGGCGGGCCTGACCCCGTTCTTCGCCTCCCGGCAGGTGATCTGCGGATCGGGGCGGGTCGGGATCGGGCAGAACGGCGACGAGGCCGGATTCCAGCTATCCCAGCGCTCCGACTACATCGAGGTGGAAGTCGGCCTGGAGACGACCCTCAAGCGCGGCATCATCAACACCCGCGACGAACCCCACGCCGACGCCGACAAATACCGGCGCCTGCACGTCATCCTCGGCGACGCGAACCTCGCCGAGATGTCGACATACCTGAAGGTGGGCACCACGGCCCTGGTCCTCGATCTGATCGAGGCGGGCGTGGACCTGACCGACCTGCAACTCGCCCGCCCGGTCACCGCGGTGCACCACATCAGCCACGATCCGACGCTGCGCAAGACCGTCGCGCTGATTGACGGCCGGGAGCTGACCGGCCTGGCGTTGCAACGGATCTACCACGAACGGGCCGCGCGGTTCCACGACGGCACCGACGACAAGCGGGTCCTCGACATCCTCGAGAAGTGGGCGATGGTGCTCGACCTGCTCGAACGCGACCCGATGGAATGCGCGGACCTGCTGGACTGGCCGGCGAAGCTGCGGCTGCTCGAGGGGTTCCGGCAGCGGGAGAATCTGGCGTGGTCGGCGCCGCGGCTGCACATGGTGGACCTGCAGTATTCGGATGTGCGGCTCGACAAGGGTCTCTACAACCGGTTGGTGGCGCGGGGGTCGATGCAGCGTCTCGTCACCGAACAGCAGGTGCTCGACGCGGTGCACACCCCGCCGTCGGACACCCGGGCCTATTTCCGCGGCGAGTGCCTGCGCCGGTTCGGCGCCGACATCGCCGCCGCCAGCTGGGATTCGGTGATCTTCGATCTCGGTGGGGAATCGCTGGTGCGCATCCCCACCCTGGAACCGCTGCGCGGCAGCCGCGCGCACGTCGGGGAACTGCTCGACAACGCGCAGTCGGCGGCCGAACTGGTCGACCAGCTCACGCACTGAGCAGCGGCGACACCGGCGGCGGCGAACTTGCCTCGTCGTGTCGTCGCCCCGCAGCGGTGTGGCTCGGTAGGGTGGGGTTCTGAAGTAGCGGTGGCCTCACCGATCGTCGACCGGTGACGGGAATCGCACGGATACAGGAGGAGGTCGGCGGCTATGGCGCAAGAGCAGACCACACGCGGTGGCGGCGGAGACGACGACGAGGGCGTCGGCGACGGTGGTGCCGGTCAGGAACGCCGCGAAAAGCTGGCGTCGGAAACCGACGATCTTCTCGACGAGATCGACGATGTGCTCGAGGAGAACGCCGAGGACTTCGTCCGGGCGTATGTGCAGAAGGGTGGCCAGTGACAGCGGACCGGTCGTCGTTTCCTTCACGCGAGGTGCAGCCCCGGCTGCACCT
Organism: Rhodococcus sp. NPDC060084; assembly: GCF_042730335.1. NCBI lineage: Bacteria > Bacillati > Actinomycetota > Actinomycetes > Mycobacteriales > Nocardiaceae > Rhodococcus > Rhodococcus sp. NPDC060084. Next base: position 90,694 of record NZ_JBHWWX010000015.1, on the reverse strand, counting down.
CGCGTCACCTCTGTCGTCGTTTTCCGACCACCTGCGCATCCATGCGCCGGAACTGCTGCCGGAGAACCGGTTCCGATTCGAGGGCGGTGACCGGGTGGACATGGCACCGCACGGCACCACCATCGTCGCGCTCACGTTCGCCGGCGGGGTGCTCATCGCCGGGGATCGGCGCGCCACCATGGGCAACATGATCGCCTCCCGCGACGTGCAGAAGGTGTTCGTCACCGACTCGTACTCGGCGGCGGGCATCGCGGGCACCGCGGGCCTGGCGATCGAACTGGTCCGGCTGTTCGCGGTCGAACTCGAACACTACGAAAAGATCGAGGGCGTGCCGCTGACCTTCGACGGCAAGGCCAACCGGCTCTCGTCGATGGTGCGCGGCAATCTCGGCGCGGCGATGCAGGGCCTCGCGGTGGTGCCGCTGCTCGTCGGGTTCGATCTCGATGCCACCGACGCGGCGCGCGCCGGCCGGATCGTGTCGTACGACGTGGTCGGTGGCCGATACGAAGAACGCGCCGGGTACCACGCGGTGGGGTCCGGGTCGTTGTTCGCCCGCTCGTCGCTCAAGAAGTTGTACCGGGCGGATGCGGACGAAACGGCGGCGTTGCGTGCCGCGGTCGAAGCGTTGTACGACGCGGCCGACGACGACACCGCCACCGGTGGCCCGGACACCACCCGGGGCATCTATCCGACCGCGGTGGTGATCACCGCCGCCGGAGCGGTGGAGGTACCGGAGGAAACCCTGTCGACGCTCGCCCGCGGAATCGTGGCCGACCGCACCGCTGGAGGTGAGCAGTGACGCTTCCCTACTATGCATCCGCCGAGCAGATCATGCGCGATCGCTCGGAACTCGCGCGCAAAGGTATCGCCCGCGGGCGCAGCGTGATCGCGCTGACCTACGCCGACGGGGTGCTGTTCGTCGCGGAAAACCCGTCGAAGGCGCTGCACAAGGTCAGCGAACTGTACGACCGGCTGGGGTTCGCCGCGGTCGGCAAGTACAACGAGTTCGAAAGCCTGCGCCGGTCCGGCATCATGCACGCCGACATGCGCGGGTATTCCTACGACCGGCGCGACGTGACCGGGCGGGCCCTGGCCAACGCGTACGCGCAGACCCTCGGATCGATCTTCACCGACCAGCCGAAACCGTTCGAGGTGGAGATCTGCGTCGCCGAGGTCGGCCGCGCGGAGGGCGACGAGGCACCGCAGCTGTACCGGATCACCTACGACGGCTCGATCGTCGACGAACCGCAGTTCGTGGTGATGGGCGGCAACACCGAACCCATCCTCACCGCGCTGCGGTCGTCGTACAGCCCCGGCTTGTCGCTCGAGGACGCCGTGGGCGTCGCGGTGCGGGCTCTGCAGCAGCCGGTCGGCAACGACGCGACACCGCGAGCGCTGGGTCGCGGTGAACTCGAAGTGGCGGTACTCGAGAAGGCGCGGCCGCGCCGCGCGTTCCGCCGGATCTCCGGGGCTGCCCTCGAGGCACTGCTGCCGGCCGGCACCGGCAGCGCCGCACCGGACGCCGCCGCAGCGGGCGACACCGGCGAGACCGACAGCCCGGCCCCCGAGTCCGGTTCCACTCCCGGTCAGGGCACCGACTGATCCACCGGGGGCCGGTACACCAGCATCGCGGACGGTAACGCCCGGAAGTCGAAGACGGTGCCGTCGACGGGGGCTTCCCCGTCGACGGCCAACGCCACCGCGGGCCCGTCGACGCGCACCGACAGGGTGACGCTGTCGTACTGGCGGTACACCGACGACGCCCCCAGCGTCCCGGTCGCCGCAGCGTAGAGCAGGCGCACCCGCGACCAGCGCCGATCCGCGCACAGATACCGCACATCGAGGGTGCCGGAGTCCAGCGCCGCCCGCGACATCGGCACCTGGTCGCGGGGGGTGTACCGGCCGTTGCCGACGAACAGCAGCCACCAGGCGGTCGGGACGCCGCCGAGCGCACCCCGCATCGGTTCGGCGGTGCGCAGCACATCGATCATCGCCAATCCCGCCGCCGGCCACTTCCCGATGCGTGGTTCCCACCGTTCCCGCAGTCGCACCGCGTCGGGGTACCCGCCGATACTGGCGGTGTTCACGAACACGCGGGCGTCGGTGCCGCCCGCGCCGGTAACGGTGACCTCCCCGAGCCCGACGGCGGTGGCGTAGCCGTCGGTCACGGCCCGCATCGTGGCATCGATATCGGCGGCGCCGAGATCCCGCGCGAAGTGGTTGAGGGTGCCGCCGGGGAACACGGCCAGCGGCAACCGGTGCGTCCGCGCCGCCGCAGCGACGGTGGCGACGGTGCCGTCGCCCCCGCACACCCCGATTGCGGTGGGGCGGTCGGCGGTGACCAGGTCGTCGAGCTGAGTTGACAGGTCGGTGTCGGCGTCCGTGTCCAGCGTGACGTACCGGGCGTCGGGCAGTCCCCGGCGCAGCTGTTCGACGATCTCCTCGCTGCTGCCGGCACCCGGGTTGACCACCAGCATCAGACCGTCGCCGCCGCGCAGCGCGGGCGCCGCGACCTCGGTGCGGACCGCAGCGGGCTCGTCGTCGCGCACCGCCCACCAGCGCCGCGTCGACAACGCCACCGCCGCGCCGACCGCGGCCCCGACCAGCACGTCGCTGGGCCAGTGCACCCCGGTGTGCACGCGGGAGTACGCCACGGCGGCCGCGAGCGGGGCGAGCGCCGCCCCCGCGACCGGGGATTCGAGCGCGACGCCGGTCGCGAACGCCGCCGCGGACGCGGCATGCCCGGACGGGAACGACGAGGACCGGGGTGTCGGCACGATCCGGCGGGCGAGATGCGGCGCGGTGCGCGCCGGGGGACGGCGCCTGGGCATCAGCGGTTTGAGGACCCCGTTGGCGAGCGCACTGGCCGCGGCAACCGACAGCAGCCCCCGGACGGCGCCGCGCCGGGCACGGCCCCCGGCGGCACCGCACACCGCGGCACATCCGATCCACAGCACACTGTGGTTCGCGGCGCGTCCGAGATCCCGCAGGACCGGGTCCGCGTGGGAGGGGCGCAGCGCCCCGCTGCGGCGGAACAGGGCCCGGTCGGCGGTTCGTCGTCGCTCGCGAAGAGTCACACCTTGCACCGTAGATGTCGTTGCGACCCATGGTGGTCGGACCGTAGCGGTACTGTCGAAGTGTGCAGCGACGAATCATGGGTATCGAGACGGAATTCGGCGTCACGTGTACCTTTCACGGGCACCGCAGACTCAGTCCGGACGAGGTGGCCCGCTACCTGTTCCGCCGGGTCGTGTCCTGGGGGCGCAGCTCCAACGTGTTCCTGCGCAACGGAGCGCGGTTGTACCTCGACGTCGGGTCGCATCCGGAATACGCGACCGCCGAGTGCGACAACCTCCTCCAGCTCGTCGAACACGATCACGCCGGGGAGCGGGTGCTCGAAGAACTGCTCATCGACGCGGAGCAGCGGCTCGCGGAAGAGGGCATCGGCGGCGACATCTACCTGTTCAAGAACAACACCGATTCGGCGGGCAACTCCTACGGCTGCCACGAGAACTTCCTGGTCGCGCGCGTGGGGGAGTTCTCCCGGATCTCCGATGTGCTGCTGCCGTTCCTGGTGACCCGGCAGCTGATCTGCGGTGCCGGCAAGGTGCTGCAGACCCCGAAGGCCGCGACGTTCTGCCTGTCGCAGCGCGCCGAGCACATCTGGGAAGGCGTCTCCTCGGCGACGACCCGGTCCCGTCCCATCATCAACACCCGCGACGAACCGCACGCCGACGCCGAGAAGTACCGGCGGCTGCACGTGATCGTCGGCGACTCCAACATGTCCGAGACCACCACGATGCTCAAGGTGGGGTCGGCGGCGCTGGTGCTCGAAATGATCGAGGCGAGCGTGCCGTTCCGCGATTTCGCACTGGACAACCCCATTCGCGCGATCCGCGAGGTCAGCCACGACCTGACCGGGCGGCGACCGGTGCGGCTGGCGGGGGGCCGGCAGGCCAGCGCTCTGGACATCCAGCGCGAATACCACGCGCGGGCGGTGGAGTACCTCGACACCCGCACCCCGGACCCGTACGTCTCGCAGGTCGTGGACCTGTGGGGACGGGTGCTCGACGCCGTCGAATCGCAGGATTTCGCGAAGGTCGACACCGAGGTCGACTGGGTGATCAAGCGCAAACTGTTCCAGCGCTACCAGGACCGGTACGACATCGAGTTGTCCGACCCGAAGATCGCCCAGCTCGATCTGGCGTATCACGACATCAAACGCGGCCGCGGCGTGTTCGACCTGCTGCAACGTAAGGGGCTGGCGGCTCGCGCCACCGACGACGAGGCGGTGGAGGCGGCGGTCAACACTCCGCCGCAGACCACCCGCGCGAAACTGCGCGGCGACTTCATCGCCGCAGCGCAGGCCGCGGGCCGCGACTTCACCGTCGACTGGGTCCACCTCAAGCTCAACGATCAGGCGCAGCGCACCGTGTTGTGCAAGGACCCGTTCCGGGCCGTGGACGAACGGGTGGAGCGGCTCATCGCGTCGATGTGAGTGCCGGCCGTCACCGGCTGAGACGTTCCGGGGCGGTGCGCGGGCTGCGGGGCATTAGGGTTGGGCCGTGGCGATCTCGAAAGTCGAACGGCTGGTCAATCTGGTCATCGCGTTGCTGTCCACCCGGCAGTACCTCCCGGCGGAGAAGATCCGCACGTCGGTGGCCGGATACTCGGAATGCGCGAGCGACGAGGCGTTCAGCCGGATGTTCGAACGCGACAAGAACGAACTGCGGGATCTCGGGGTGCCGCTGGAAACGGGAATGCCGTCCCGGTTCTCCACCGTCGAGGGCTACCGCATCAACCGCGACGCCTACGAACTGCCCGACATCGACCTGACTCAGGAGGAAACCGCCGCGGTCGCGGTGGCATCCGCACTGTGGGAGTCGCCCGAACTGACGTCCGCGGCCCAGGGCGCGTTGCTGAAACTACGGGCAGCAGGGGTGCAGGTCGACGTCGATCCCGGGACGGTCGCCCCGATCCCGGCGCGCGCCCGCGGCTCGGAACCGGCCCTGCAGGAACTGCTCGCCGCGATCGATGCCGGGCGCGCCGTGCGATTCTCGCACCGCAGTTCTCCCACCGAACCGTGGACCGAACGCACCGTGGATCCGTGGGGTGTGGTGACCGTACACGGCCGCTGGTACCTGGTGGGCCACGACCGCGACCGGGATGCGCCGCGCACCTTCCGGCTCTCCCGCATCGGCGACGATGTCACCGCGACCGGCCCGGCCGGGGCGGTGCAGATCCCGGAGGGGGTGGACCTGCGGGCCCGGGTCCTGGCCGCCACCAGCCAGCGCGATGTTTCCGGCTCGGCTCGGGTGTGGGTGGCGGCGGGTAAGGCCTACGAGCTGCGCCGGCTCGGCGAGGAACTCGAGTCGCGGCAGATCGGGGGACGCGACGGCAGTGTGCTCGAGGTGCCGGTGCGGTCGTGGGAATGGATCGAACGGATCATCGCCGGTCAGGGCGCCGACGCGCTGGTACTGGAACCGGCAGAATTGCGGGCCGAGGTGCAACGCATCCTCGCCCGGGTGGTCGGCGACCCGGTCGCCGCGGAGGGGGACGACGAACGATGAGTGCACGACTGTCCAGCCGGTTGGCGCGGTTGCTGAACCTGGTGCCCTATTTCCAGGCGCACCCCGGGATCAGCGCAGCGGAGGCGGCCCGCGATCTGGGGGTGACCCCCAAGCAGATCATGGACGATCTGAACCAGTTGTGGGTGTGCGGACTGCCCGGGTACGGGCCCGGCGACCTGATCGACCTGTCGTTCTCCGAGGACAGCATCGCCGTGACGTTCACCGCGGGCATCGACCGTCCGCTGCGGCTGACCTCCACCGAGGCGACCGCCCTGCTCGTCGCGTTGCGGTCGCTGCTGGAGATGCCCGGCGTGGTGGAACCGGCGGCGGCGCAGTCGGCGATCGCGAAGATCGAGGCGGCGGCCGGCACCGCCGCGACGGCGAACTCCCCGGAAAGCACCGGTCCTGCGGTAACGGAGAATCCGGTCGCGGGACGGGTGCGGGACGCGGTGCGCCGCGGCCGGGCCCTGCACCTGACCTACTATTCGGCGTCGCGCGACACCGTCTCGGAACGGGTCGTCGACCCCATCCGCATCGTGCTCATCGACGAGCACACCTATCTGCAGGCGTGGTGCCGTACCGCCGAGGGCGTGCGGTTGTTCCGGTTCGACCGGATCGACGACGCGACCGTGCTGGACGAGGCGGCCCAGCCGCCGCAGCGGGCCCTGACCGGCGACGACCACCTCGAATTGTTCGAAGGTGACCCGGCGTTGCCCGCCGCTCGGCTGCGTCTGGAACCGGGATACACCTGGCTGCTCGATTACTATCCGCTCACCGACGTCGAGGTGTTCCCGGACGGCAGTTGCGAGGCGGTGTTGCGGTATGCGTCGCGGGACTGGATGGTGCGGTTGCTGGTGGGTCTCGGCAGCGGCGTGACGGTCCTCGCACCCGCCGACCTGGTCTCCGCGGTGCGGGCTCGGGCGGGCGAAGCCCTCGCCGCCTACGCCGCTCTGGACGCCGCGGAACCGCTCACCTGAATCGACGCGCAGGAAACGGTTGTGTGAACCCCGTGCAAACTCCCTGCGGATTCGCTTCGGCATGCGAATCAGCCAGGCCCTGGTCCGGTAGCATCGACACCAGCCGATTTGTGGAGGTTGTAAATGGGTGCAATGAGCCCGTGGCACTGGGCCATCGTCGCGTTGGTCGTCGTGATCCTGTTCGGGTCGAAGAAGCTTCCCGACGCCGCACGCGGCCTGGGTCGTTCGCTGCGCATCTTCAAGAGTGAAGTCAAGGAGATGCAGAACGACGATGCGCGTCCGGCCGGGACCCAGCAGCCGCTGCCGCCCGCGCCGACGCCGGCACCGCCGGTCGAGCCGACCGTCGTCCCGCCGCAGCAGCAGCAGAACGCCCCTCACAGCGAACCGCGGTCTCACTGACCGTGCTCTCCCCTCCGGGGCACCCACACGGGTGTCCCGGTTCCGCTGATGCCGACGGGCCCGGACTCCGAACCCCGGCGGCCATTGTCAGGAGCTGAGAACCGCACCGTGCGCATCCCGTTCGATCCCCGCCGCAGTCGGCGCAAGACCAACCCCGACGGCACCATGTCGCTGGTCGAGCATCTGTACGAACTGCGCACACGGCTGCTCATCGCGGTCGCTGCGGTGTTTCTCACCACCATCCTCGGATTCTTCTGGTACAGCCGCGGGGTGTTCGGGCTCGACAGCCTCGGCGAAATCCTGCGCGGCCCCTACTGTGAGCTGCCGCCGTCCGCGCGCGCCGACCTGAGCACCGACGGCGCCTGCCGACTGCTCGCAACCGGCCCGTTCGAACAGTTCATGTTGCGATTGAAGGTCGCGCTGACCGCGGGCATCGTGATGGCCTGCCCGGTGTGGCTCTACCAGCTGTGGGCGTTCGTCACCCCCGGCCTGTACAGCAAGGAACGGCGCTACGCGATCGGCTTCGTCGTCTCCGGCGCGGTGCTGTTCGTCTCCGGCGCGGTGCTGGCCTACCTGGTCGTCTCGCACGCCTTGTCGTTCCTGCTCACCATCGGTAACGATGTGCAGGTCACGGCCCTGTCGGGCTCCGAATACTTCGGGTTCATCATCAATCTGCTGGTGATCTTCGGAGTGTCCTTCGAGATCCCGCTGGTGGTCGTCGCGCTCAACGCGGTGGGCGTCCTGCCGTACGAGAAACTCAAGGCGTGGCGCCGCGGCCTGATCATGGCGATGTTCGTCTTCGCCGCGATCGCCACCCCCGGCCAGGACCCGTTCTCGATGATCGCCCTCGCGATGGCGTTGACGCTGCTGCTCGAAGTGGCCATCCAGATCTCCCGGATCACCGACCGGCGCCGCGCGCGCCGCCGCAAGGAGGAGGGCTGGGGCGACCTCGACGACGACGAGGGCTCCTCGATCCCCACCCCGGCACCCGTCGAACCCGCCGCGCCTACCCGCCCCGACTACTCCGACACCCTGTGAGCGAGCACCCCCACGCCCCGTCGGCCGCCCCTGAGGTGTCCGGCCCCCGCCTCACCGACTTCGCCGCCGACCTCGCCTTCCCGCTCGACCCGTTCCAGAAGGATGCGTGTCGTGCGCTCGAGGACGGGCACTCGGTGCTGGTGTGCGCCCCCACCGGCGCCGGAAAGACGGTGGTCGGTGAATTCGCGGTGTACCTGGCGTTGCAGGCCGGCACCAAATGCTTCTACACCACCCCGATCAAGGCGCTGAGCAACCAGAAGTACGCCGATCTGTGCGCCCGGCACGGCAAAGCGTCGGTGGGGTTGCTCACCGGCGACCAGTCCATCAACGCGGACGCGCCGGTGGTCGTGATGACCACCGAGGTGCTGCGCAACATGATCTACGCGTCGTCGTCCTCGCTGATCGGGTTGACGCACGTGGTGATGGACGAGGTGCATTTCCTCGCCGACCGGTTCCGCGGCGCCGTGTGGGAAGAGGTCATCCTGCATCTCCCCGAGGACGTGCGGTTGGCGAGCCTGTCCGCGACGGTCTCCAACGCCGAGGAGTTCGGTGAATGGATGACCACCGTGCGCGGCGACACCACCGTTGTCGTCGACGAGGTGCGGCCCATCCCGCTGCACCAGCACATGATGGTCGGTCCGCAGATCTACGACCTGTTCGACGCCCGCGCCGAACCGGCGGATTTGCCGCGGCGGGAACGTCGCCGCGGTGTGGTCGTCAACCCGGAACTGCTCGCCGCGGTGCGGCGCCGGCTCGCCGCCGACGGCGGGGACCGGTGGCAGGGCCGCGGCGGCCGCGGTTTCGGCAGCCGCAACCACCGGCCGTTGCCCCGGCCCGATGTGATCACCCGCCTGGACCGCGACGGGTTGCTGCCGGCGATCACCTTCGTGTTCAGCCGTGCCGGGTGTGACGCCGCGGTGCAGCAGTGCCTGCGATCGGGGTTGCATCTGACCACCGATCAGGAGGCCGCCGAGATCGGCCGGATCATCGACGAACACACCCGTGAATTGCCGCGCGCGGACCTGGAGGTACTCGGCTACAGCACCTGGCGCACCGCCCTCGAACGCGGTATCGCCGCCCACCACGCGGGCATGCTGCCGGCGTTCCGGCACACCGTCGAGCAGTTGTTCGTGCGCGGTCTGGTGCGGGCGGTGTTCGCCACCGAAACCCTCGCGCTGGGCATCAACATGCCGGCCCGCTCCGTGGTGCTCGAAAAGCTGGTCAAGTTCAACGGCGAAACCCACGCCGAACTGACCCCCGGCGAATACACCCAGCTCACCGGCCGGGCCGGACGTCGCGGCATCGACATCGAGGGGCACGCGGTGGTGCTATGGCAGCCGGGTGTGGAACCGGCCACCGTCGCCGGGCTCGCGTCGACCCGCACCTTCCCGCTGCGCAGTTCGTTCCGTCCGTCGTACAACATGGCGGTCAATCTCATCGACGCCGTCGGGGTGGACCGTTCCCGCGCCCTGCTGGAGATGTCGTTCGCCCAGTTCCAGGCGGACAAATCGGTGGTCGGACTGACCCGCGCGATCGAGCGCAACGAGGCGACGCTGGCGAAGCTGCGCGACGAACTGGGCGGCGCCGACAGCGAAATCCTCGACTACCTGACGCTGCGATCGGACCTGACCGCCGCCGAGCGCGAACACGAACGGCGTGGCCGGCAGGACCGCAGACAGGAGGCGGTGGCGTCGCTGGTGACGTTGCGGGCGGGCGACATCGTTGCGGTGCCGGCCGGCAAGCACTCCGGGCTGGCCGTCGTCGTCGTGGCCGATCAGGACGCCGTGGACCCGCGGCCGCAGGTCGTCACCCCGGACGGATGGTCCGGGCGGTTGTCGGCGGGAGATTTCCCCTCACCGGCGCAGGTACTCGGGCGACTTCGGCTGCCGCGGCATGTCGACCATCGCACCGGTCGCGGCCGCCGCGACATCGCCTCGGCGTTGCGGTCGAAGGGGTACTCGGCGCCGCGACGACCGAAACGCGGCAAGAGCAAAGCGCACAGCCGGGAGATCGACACGTTGCGGCGCCGGTTGCGCAGCCACCCGGCGCACGACCGTCCCGACCTCGACTCGCTGGCGCGGGTAGGGGAGCGGTACCACCGGTTGCTGCGGGAAACGCAGCAGCAACGGCGCCGCGCCGAGGCCACCACCGATTCGCTGGCCCGTACCTTCGAGCGGATCGTGGCGTTGCTGACCGAACGCGGATACCTCACCGGGGGTGACGATCCGGAGACCACCGACGCCGGTGACCGGCTGGCGCGGGTGTACGCCGAGGCGGATCTTCTGGTCGCGGAGTGCCTGCGGCACCGGATCTGGGCGGGCCTGTCCCCGGCCGAGTTGGCGGCGGTGGCGTCGTCGGTGATCTACGAGTCACGCACCGACGATGTGATCAGCGTGCGCGGCCCGACCGGGCCGATCCGCACGGCACTCGTGGACACGATCCGGATGTGCGACACGTTGCGCGCCGACGAGGTGCGACATCGGTTGCCGCCCACCCGCGAACCCGATCTGGGCTTCGTGACCGCCGCGTTCACCTGGGCCAATTCCGGTTCGCTCACCGATGCGCTGATCGCGGCCGACACTGCGGGCCGCGAGCTGTCTCCCGGCGATTTCGTGCGGTGGTGCCGGCAGTTGATCGACCTGCTCGACCAGGTGCGGACCTGCGCGGACGACCCGGAACTGGCGCGCACGGCCGGTCGGGCCGTCGGGGCGATCCGGCGCGGTGTGGTGGCCATCGATCCGGCGGCGGAGTGAGCAGCGGCGGGGTGACCCTCCGGGGACACGACCGGACCGGAAGGTGTGGTTTGATACGCGCTGCCGTACCGATGCCCAGTGGTGGACGGGGCTACGGTGAACCAACCGATGTGACGGGCAGCTGGAGGCGACGATGACCGGGCCGAACGAACCTCAGGACCCGGGCGGGCAGCGACCCTCCCGTCCCGCCGATCCGTGGGCGAACCCGGCATCCGGCTCGCAGTGGGAGGCCACGCCCGACGACCGGGCCTGGGCGCCGCCGCACTCCGGGTGGGGACAGCCCGCACAGCCGAACCCCGGTCCTCCGCCGTGGCAGCAGCAGGGCGGCGGCGCGCAGCAGCCCGGCGCCGCGGGCGGGCAATGGGCACCGGGCGGGGGTGCGCCCCAGCAACAACCCTGGGGTCCGCCACCGCAGCAGCCGTCCGCGCCGCAACCCGGCCCGCAGGGCTGGGGGCAACCTGCCGCAGGGCCGGGGTGGGGCGGACCGCAGCAACCCGGCCCGGCCGCCGAACCCGGCTGGGGTCCACCGCCCGGGGCGCAGCAGTGGGGTCAGCCCGGACCGCACCCGGGACAACAGCAGCCCGGACAGCCGTGGGGACCGCCGTCCGCCGGCGCCCAGCCCTGGGGCCAGCCTCCTGCGCCGCCGAAGAAGTCGAAGCTGCCGCTGATCATCGGCGCGGTGGTGGCACTGGTGTTCGTCGTCGGCGGTGTGATCGCGATCGCGACCCTCGGCGCCACGACCACCCTCGACGCGGAAGCCGCCGAGGCGGGTGTGGCGAAGGTGCTCACCGAGTCGTACGGCGCCACCGAGGTCGGGGACGTCTCCTGCCCGACCGGTCAGGAAGTGGCCGCGGGCAACAGTTTCGCGTGCACCGTCACCGTCGACGGCCAGTACCGCTCGGTGACGTTGACCTTCACCGACGACGCGGGCACCTACGAGGTCAGCCGCCCCAACTGAGGCCGACGATCGGCCTCGCAATCGGTCACTGCCCGGCGAGCGCCGCGACGAGCGAGGTCACCGGCCGTTCCACACCCCACCGGCGCGCCAGGTCGTCGAGTCGGGCGGGGTCGGCGGGGACCTGCGGCAGCACATCAGGCCGCGACATCTGCACCTGCGCGTCGGTGACGACCCGCACCACCGGCAGCGCCGCATCGAGATACTCGGCGGCCGCGGCCAGCTTCGCGCGCATGCCCTGCGACAACCGCGAGCTGTCGTCGGTGACGGCCGCGCGGACCGCCGCGAGCGAGCCGTACTGCAGCAGCAACCCGGACGCGGTCTTCTCCCCGACACCCTTGACGCCGGGCAACCCGTCCGACGGGTCGCCGCGCAGCGCCGCCAGTTCGGCGTAGGCGACACCGGCACGGTCGGCCGGCACCCCGTAGCGGTCCGCAACCTCCGCGGGACCGAACAGTTCGGCCTTGGCCAGGCCGCGACCGACGTAGAGCACCCGCACCGGGACCGGGGTGTCGGCGACGACCTGCAGCAGATCGCGGTCGCCGCTGACCACAACCACCGGATCGGTGCGCTCTCGGGCGGCGAGGGTGCCCAGCACGTCGTCGGCCTCGAAGCCGGCGGCCCCGCCGGTGGCGATCCCCGCAGCCGCGAGCACCTCGAGGATCACCGGGACCTGCGGCAGCAGCGCCGGGGGGACTTCTTCGACGGTGCCGTCCGATCCGGCCGCGACCCGGTGTGCCTTGTAGCTGGGGACCGCGGCGACCCGGAACGCCGGACGCCAGTCCAGATCCAGGCACACCACCAGCCGGGTCGGCCGGTGCCGGCGGATCAGCGACGCCACCATGTCCACGAAACCGCGGACCGCGTTGACGGGCGTGCCGTCGGGTGCGGTCATCGACTCCGGCAACGCGTGGAAGGCGCGGAACCACAGGCTGGCGCCGTCGAGCAGCAGGAGCGTCGGCTGCGGAACGGTCGGCGGGGACGTCTCGGGTGCGGTCACGGACCACATCCTGCCATTCGGGTCGGACCGATACGCTGGGGATCATGAGCACCGCCGAATCCCGATTTCCCGCCGCCCGCTACGGAACCCGCCTCGCTCGCGCCGCCGAACTGGGCGCCGCCGCCGGGCTCGACGCGTTGCTGATCACCCCGGGTCCCGACCTGCGGTACCTGATCGGGTCGCGCGCCGAGTCGTTCGAGCGGCTGACCTGCCTGGTGATCCCAACCGACGGGTCCCCGGCGACCGTGGTGGTGCCGCGCCTCGAGTTGGCGTCGCTGAACGGGTCGGCGGTCGCCGACCTCACGCTGCCGATCCGCGACTGGGTGGACGGGCAGGACCCGTATGCGCTGGTCGCGGAGTTGCTGCCGGGCGCGCGCAACGTCGCGGTCGCCGAGGCCATGCCGGCACTGCATCTGGTGCCGCTCGCGGCCCGGTTCGACGGCACCCCGGTGCTGGCGACCCCGGTGATCCGGCAACTGCGGATGCTCAAGGACGACGACGAGATCGACGCGCTGCGCCGCGCCGGAGCCGCCATCGACCGCGTGCACGCCCGCATGGGGGAGTGGCTACGCGCCGGTCGCACCGAGGCGCAGGTCGCCGCGGACATCAGCGCCGCGATCCTCGCCGAGGGTCACACCGAGGCGGCGTTCGTGATCGTCGGGTCCGGTCCGCACGGCGCCGACCCGCACCACGAGGTGTCCGACCGGGTCATCGAAGCCGGAGACATCGTGGTGATCGACATCGGCGGACCCGTGGAAGCGGGCTACAACTCCGATTCCACCCGTACCTACAGCATCGGCGAGCCCGACCCGGAGATCGCCCGTAAGATCGCGGTGCTCGAAGCGGCGCAGCAGGCCGCGGTGGACGCGGTGCGCCCCGGGATCACCGCCGAAGCGGTCGATGCCGCGGCGCGCGATCTGCTCACCGCCGAAGGTTTCGGGGAGGTGTTCGTGCACCGCACCGGGCACGGCATCGGCCTGTCGGTCCACGAGGAGCCGTACATCGTCGGCGGCAACACCGAGACGCTCGAGGCGGGCATGGCGTTCAGCATCGAACCGGGTATTTATTTCCGGGGACAGTGGGGTGCGCGCATCGAAGACATCGTGGTGGTCACCGCGGACGGCTGCGAGTCGATGAATCTGCGGCCGCACGGGTTGACGGTGCTGCCCGCCTGAGCGTCCCGGCCGGTCAGTCCAGCACCGAGCCCATCACCCGGGCCACCGCGATCTCCACGACCACGCGGGTCGGGTTCTCCCGTGGCTGCCGGTACCGGCGGGCGTAACGGGCGACCCCTTCGGCGACGGCGTCGGCGTCGTCGCGGACCCGGGCGGGACCTTCCAAGGTGAGCCAGCGGCCCCCGTCGACCTGGCTCACCGCGCCGTAGCCGCCGCGGGCGGCGTTGCGGGCCTTCTGCGACCCGGCGTTGGTGATCACCCGCGCCACCTGCGCGTCGGGATCCCAGGTGAACCCCACCGCCACCACGTGCGGGGTGCCGTCGGCCCGCAACGTCGTCAGGGTGCCGAGATGGTATTCGGACAGGAACTGCAAGGCACGGTCGCCGAGCGCCTCGGGGGTGTGAACCATGCCCGGAAGCCTAGAGCGCCCGCGACCGCCGCGGCGGCGGCACAAGGGGACCCGGCGGTACCGATGCACCCCCGGGGGCGCGAGACTGACGGGCATGAACAGCGCACCGGGAACTGTCGTCGTATTCGGAGGCCGCAGCGAGATCGGGATCGAAGTAGCCCGTCGGCTCGCGCCCGGCCGCACCGTGATCATCGCCGCGCGGCGTGCCGACGACCTCGCCGCGGAGAAGGACGCAGTGGTCGCGGCGGGTGCGACTGCGGTGCACACTGCCGAGTTCGACGCCGACGCGCTCGACACGCACCAGCAGGTGCTCGACGACCTGGTGGCTACGTACGGGCCGATCGATGTGGCGGTCCTGGCGTTCGGGATCCTCGGTGACCAGGCCCGCGCCGAAACCGATGCTGCGCACGCGGTGGCGATCGTGCACACCGACTACGTGGCGCAGGTCGCGTTGGCGACGCGGCTGGCGTCGTTGCTGCGCGGGCAGGGCTCGGGACGGATCGTGGTGTTCTCGTCGGTGGCGGGAGTGCGGGTGCGGCGCGCCAACTACGTGTACGGGTCGGCGAAGGCCGGCCTGGACGGATTCGCGTCGGGCTTAGCGGACGCATTGCACGGCAGTGGGGTGTCGCTGCTGCTGGTCCGCCCCGGATTCGTGATCGGGCGGATGACCGAAGGGATGAGCCCCGCACCGTTTTCGAGCACACCGTCGCAGGTCGCGGACGCGGTGGTGCGTGCGCTGGGCCGCGGTCGCGGGGAGGTGTGGGTGCCGGGCCTGCTGCGCCCGGTGTTCTTCGGGATGCGGTTGCTGCCGCGGGCGATCTGGCGGCGACTGCCGCGTTGACCGGTGGCGTCGAGCTTTCGGGTTCTGCTCGATTCGGTGGGGATCCGCGTCGGGGGCCGGGCAGCCGCTTCAGGCGCGCACCAGTTCTTTGCGCGACTCGGTGATTGCCGTCGTGCGCGGTCGTCCACGCGGACGTTTGCGGGCGACGATCACACCGTGATCGATGATCTCGCCGCCCCACACCCCCCACGGCTCTTCGCGGGCCAATGCCGCCGTAAGGCAGCGCGCACGCACGGGACACCCGGTGCACAGGGATTTCGCAAGTTCGAGATCTCCAGGCGCCTCGGCAAACCACAGATCGGGGTCGTCACCGTGACACGGAAGCCCGTCGACGTCCGCGCTGACGACACGGTCACCCACACGCGATGCGGTCCAAAGGTTTTCGGTCGACACGAGGGCTCCTGACGGTTCGATCGATGAGGGAACGCGCGGGCGCGTCGTCGGGGCTCGCGCGAGGTATGGAGTGCGGAGACCGGTGCGGCCGGTGTCCTTCGGGACTCGGCTGCTGCCCCGGACGAACCCGCGGCACCCTGCCGCGCTAGCCGACGGCGTCGACCCGGAACACCGGATACCGATCCGCGATCCGCTCGAATTCGGCGACGGGGGCGTGCCGGTCGATCGGGAAATGAGGTCGCGCGCCGGGCGCGAGCTCGAGGTAGCGGCGCAGGATCGGGGCACGTTCGCCCGGGTCGACCTCCGCGAGGTGCACCGTGTCGCTGCCATGACGGTGCAGGACAGCGCGGCCCCGGGCGGCGCGCACGTTGCGCACCCAATTGGCCTCGCCGAGCATCGACACGAGATACCGCTGCCCGTTGAAGTCGGCTACCACCACGGGCAGAGTCACCGGCTGGCCACTGCGCCGCCCGGTCACTTCGAGGGTCATCGCATAGCTGGGGGACAGCAGCCCTGCCGCGTACTGGCGGCTCGCGAACCCGTTCATCGCGCGAGCCACCGACCCCGGTCGGCCGCCCTGGTACATCCGTCGGGTGAGGCCACCGAAGCCCCGCGCGAGCGTCCGCTGCAGTGCATTCATCGGATCCACCCTCCTAGCGTGCTCGGTGACACGGTGCCGGCGCATCCCCCGACCGTCCACCATCCGTCAACCGATCGGACGATGAAGTCGGGTTCCGAAAGCTCGGTTGCATATTGCCCGCTGTGCGGGCACTGAACCACCACCGATGACCACACGCACCGGTCGTGCCGAAGGTATCGCAGTAGAAATCGATCGCGGATGCTGCGCCCTCCACGACGAGGAAAGGCGTGAGGGCGGTGTAACCCTCGGGTACGGGAGTCACTTTGTCGGTCATGTGTCCCACGGTCGGACATCAGGTACCCACCTGTCTTGTACAAACCCGACGAACCGCCGTCAGGAGCGGCGGGCTTCGAGCAGCCGCAGCCACACCTCGCTGACCGTCGGGTACGACGGCACGGCATGCCACAGCGTGTCGAGCGGTACCCGCCCGACGAGAGCGATCGTCGCGGCGTGCACGAGTTCGCTCACGTCGGTGCCGACGAAGGTCGCCCCGACCAGGGTGTCGGTGGCGCGGTCGACGACCAGCGCGGCGTGGCCGGTGAAGTCGTCCCGGGACAGCGCAGCGCCGGCCACATCGATGTCCGCCTCGAGCACCTCGACGTCGACACCGTCGGCGCGGGCCTGCTCGGCGGTGCGTCCCACGGCGGCGATCTCGGGGTCGGTGAAGATCACCTGGGGGACCTGCCCGTGGTCGGCGCTCGCCCGGTACCGCGATCCGTCGAGGGGGCGGCCTTCCGCGCGGGCGGCGATCACGTCCCCGCACACCCGCGCCTGGTACTTGCCCATGTGGGTCATCAGGGCGGCGCGGCCGGCGACATCGCCAACGGCGTAGAGCCAGTCGCCGTCCACGCCCTCGACGGTGAGATGGTCGTCGACGGTGATCGCCGCGTCGGCGGCCAGGCCGACCGTGTCGAGACCCAGAGTGCTGGTGGTCGGGCGTCGGCCGGTCGCGACCACGATCTCGTCGACCTCGAGGCGGGTGCCGTCGTCGAGTTCGACGGTGACCGGACCGCCGTGGATCCGGCCGATTCCGGTTTCACGCACGTCGGGGCGCTCGACCTGCCGGATCGTGGCGTGGTGCCGGACCGTGATGCCGTGAGTCCTCAGCGCGTCGGTGACGGCGTCGGCGGCGAACGGTTCGACGCGGGGAAGCAGCCGTGATCCGCGTACCACCATCGTCAATTCCTCGACGCCGAGTTGCCGCAGCCAGGTGGCGGTTTCGCAGGCGACCACACCGCCGCCGACGACGAGCACGCGCCGCGGGATCTCCAGCAGATTGGTCGCATCGCGGGAAATCCACGGCAACGCCGCGCGCAGACCAGGGGTGTCGGGAACGACGGCGACGGTGCCGGTGGCGAGGACCACCGCGTGCCGAGCGCGGAGGACGCGGGGCCGATCGGGATGGGCGCCGGTGACGGCGACGGTGCGTTCCCCGGCCAGCGCCGCGCGTCCGCGCACCACGTCGATGCCCGCCGAGCGGGCCCAGTCCACCTGTGAGCTGTCGTCCCGGTCGTGAGTGAACCCGTCGCGGCGGGCGAGCACGGCGGGCACGTCGACGCCATGGGCGCTGACCTTGTCGCCGACGCCGGGCATGTGCCGCGCCGTCGCCAGCACCTGGCTGGGTCGCAACAGTGCCTTCGACGGCATGCACGCCCAGTAGGAGCATTCGCCGCCGACCAGTTCGTGTTCCACCAGGGCGACGGTGCGCTCGCTCCCCGATACGGCGTACTGCGCGGCGTTCTCTCCGGCGGGACCCCCGCCGAGCACTATCACGTCGTAGGTGTCGTCGGTGGTACCGGGATCGCGGGGCCCGGGGGAACTGTCGGCGCGGGTCACCCGATTCACGGTAGGCGGCGTGCACCGCTCGCGGACCCGTTCTGTGGGATCGGCCCAGCGCCCGAGCGGTGAATCAGTCCCGGTCGGTGCGTGCGTCCAACTCCGAGGAACCGGCGTCGAACACCAGACCCATCGGGGCGAGCACCCGCACGATCTGCTCGGCGGTCCACTCGTCGAGGTCGCACAACAGCACCGACCGCCACGGGGTGATCACGACGGGGCGTTCCACCGCGGCGAGGAACTCGGCGAGTCGCGACGGCAGCACTCCACCGGGGAGACCACCGGCGAGGGTGACCCCGCCGTCGCTCTGGTCGAGCCACCCGATCGGGGCGGGGGGCGGCGAGGGCAGCGGCTCCGCCGCATCAGGGGTCCCGTCCGGTGGGGTCTCGGCGAACAGGATGTCGACGGCAGCCTCCGGATCGATGCGCAAACCGGTGTCGGCACCGTCGCGCACCACCGCCATCCGGCCGTCGGGGCGGGCGAGCACCGCGATGTGCGGGGCCAGCGCCACGATGTCGCCGGTACCGTCGTCGATGCCGTAGATCCGGGCACCGCGCTCCGGGGTCTCGTGCAGGCGGGCGGCGACGGCACGAAGCAGTGGGCGGATGTCGCGGTGCCCCTCGAGACGGCCGCTCAAAGGCGACGCGAGCACCCGGGAACGAGTCGGCGCATCGGCGCTGAGCCCGATCGCGCCGAGTCGCTCGGTGATCTGTTCGGTGTCGCCGTGCAGCCGGACCTGCGCCCGACCGGTCAGGTGCAGACTGCCGCCGCCGTGAGCGTCGGCGAGTTCGGCGAGGGCGCGCAACTGCGCTGCGGTGAGCACGCCGCCGGACAAGTGGATTTCGACAGCGGTGTCGGGCATGCACACAGGCTAGAGCGTCGGGCGGGCGACGACCAAGGCTTCACCGCGTAGGTGCGGCGTCGATACGCGACCGAGCCGGAACAGACCGTAGGGTGTCCGCATGTCCGAAACTCGCTCCGGCCGACCCTCCTTCGCCGAGCTCTCCGCAGCCAAGTACGTCCTGCTGACCACGTTCCGGAAGGACGGGTCGCCGGTGGGCACCCCTGTGTGGGCCGCGCCCGACGGGGATCGCCTGCTGGTGTGGACGGAAGCCGATGCCTACAAGGTGCGCCGGTTGCGGCGCGACCCGCGGCTGACGCTGGCGGTGTGCGACCCACGCGGCAACGCGAAGTCGGCTGCGGTCCCCGGTACCGGGGTGATCCTCGATGCCGAACAGACCGCCCATGCGCGGTCGGTGATCGCCCGGAAGTACGGTCTGCTCGGCCGGCTCATCGTCGGCGCGAGCGTGCTGCGCCGCGGCCGCACCGGGACGGTAGGGCTGGCGTGCTCCCTCGACCCCGGTACCGGTACGGACACCGGCACCACCGCGCCGCAGTAACCGAACGGCACGGGGAAACGATGCGGCGTACCCACTACTCAGGCACGATCGCGTGATATCGGCCACAGCGTCGACGTGATCGCGGTGACGTAGTTTTGCTGTGACACCCATCTCGTCCGACCCGAATCGCCATTTCCGGCAGGAGACCGCATGACCGTGCACGACTTCACCGTTCGTACCGCCCAGGGAGAGACCGCCTCGCTCGGTGAGTACGCGGGTTCGTATCTGCTCATCGTCAACGTCGCCAGCAAGTGCGGGCTGACACCGCAGTACGAGGGCCTCGAAAAGTTGCACCGCGACACCGCCGACCGCGGCTTGCGCATCATCGGGTTCCCCTGCAACCAGTTCGGCGAGCAGGAACCGGGCACCGACGCGGAGATCCAGGAGTTCTGCAGCCTCACCTACGACGTGACGTTCCCCGTCTACGGCAAGATCGACGTCAACGGCGACGACGCCGACCCGCTGTACCGGTATCTGCGCAGCGCCGCGCCCGGCGACTTCGGTCCCGAGCACGGGTTCCTGTTCGATCACGTCAGCAAGACCCGGCCCGAGGCCATCGGGACCGACGAGGTGAAGTGGAACTTCACCAAGTTCCTCGTCGACCCCGACGGTGAGGTGGTCACCCGGTTCGAACCGACCGTCGGGCCCGACGAGATCGGCACCCGACTCGACGCCCTGCTGTAGCGCCGGGAAGTCGTCAGCGTGCGGCGCTGACCGACGACATGTGGAAGTCCGGGATGCGCATCGGCGGCATCGCGGTGCGGGTGAACCAGTCCTTCCACTCCCGCGGCAGGGTCCGTTCGGTGGCCCCGACCTCGGTGGCGCGGCCCAGCAGCGTCACCGGGGACTCGTTGAACCGGAAGTTGCCGACCGCGCCCCGGACCTGCCCGTCCTCGATCAGGTAAACCCCGTCGCGGGTCAGCCCGGTCAGCAGCAACGTGGCCGGGTCGACATCGCGCAGGTACCACAGCGTGGTGAGCAGCAGTCCGCGTTCGGTGCCGGCGATCATGTCGTCGAGCGACGCGCCGGTTCCGCCGGTGAGCAGCAGATTGTGGCCGGGCGCGGTGGGTGTTGCTGCGAACTCGGCGGCCGCGGCGCGCGGATAGGTCAACGCGTGGACCGCGCCGTCCCGGATCCAGTCGACCCGCCCGGCCGGTAATCCGTTGTCGAACACCGACACCGCGTCGGACGAGGCGGTGGCCGTGACGAACGGGGCGTACTGCAGGCCCGGGGCCGCCGGATCGGAAGTCAACGTCAGCGGCAGGTCGGTGAGGGTGTCGCCGATACGGGTGCCGCGCGGACCCGACCACACCGTGTGGCCCTCGTGTGCGCTCCGGCCCTCCATCGACCACATCAGGTAGATCATCAGGTCGGCCACCGCCGACGGCGGCAACACCGTCTCGTAACGCCCCGCCGGCACCGACACCGACGTCGCGGCCCAGTCCAGTCGCCGGGACAGGTCCTCGAGCAACCGGTCCATCCGAACATCGGTGAAATCGGTGGTCCCCGCCCCGACCCACGCGCTGGCACCGTCGAGTCCGCCACGTTTGCCGGTGATCTCGAGGGACCCGTCGGGTTGCGTCCAGCGCCGCCGCAGCCCCGTCGAGGTCCCCAGCCAGGTGGTGCGCACCCGATGCTCCGCGAACCCGTACAGCGCATCGGATCCGTCGAAACCGTGTGCCAGAGCACCTATGACGGGATCGAACACGTCGATGCCGGTGCGTCCGGCCGGTGCGTCCCAGTCGGCGGGTGTCCCGTCGCCGGCGACGAGCGGCACGGCGTCGCCGGCCGGTGGGGCGGCGCGGGCCGCGGCGTCGGCGGCCTCGGTCACCGCCGCGACCTCACCGCGGTGCACCAGCGGCGCGGTCACGATGCCGCACCGGGTACCGGATGTCGTGTGCCGCAGCGCGATCACCGTCGCCGTCCGCGCACGCGTCGACCCGTTGGTGGTCATCGAGTTGCCCGCCCACCGCAGCGCTGCTTCCTCGGTGTCGTCGACCAGAACGATCGTCTCGTCGGCCGTGGACGCGGCGAGCGCCACCTCCACGAGATCCGCTGCGGGGATCATCGGCTGCCTTCCTGCACGGTGTTGAGCACGTTGACGCCGCGCACGAGCACCGACGGGCACCCGTGGCTGACGGAGGCGACCTGGCCCGGTTGCGCCTTCCCGCAGTTCATGGCGCCGCCGAGTCGCCAGGTGGACGGCCCACCGACCGCCTCGAGAGCACCCCAGAACTCGGTGGTGGTCGCCTGATACGCCACGTCGCGGACCTGCCCGACGAGCCGGCCCCCGCGAATCCGGTGGAACTGCTGACCGGTGAACTGGAAGTTGTAGCGCTGCATGTCGATCGACCAGCTCCGGTCCCCGACGATGTACAGGCCGTCCTCGACACCGGCGATCAGGTCGGCGGTGCTGCGATCGACGACGGGGTCCGGTTGCAGCGAGACGTTCGCCATCCGCTGAATCGGCACGTGGTGGGCGGAGTCGGCGTAGGCGCAGCCGTTCGATCGCGCCGCCCCGAGTTTCGGCGCGAATGCCCGGTCGAGCTGATAGCCGACGAGCACCCCGTCGCGCACCAGATCCCACGACTGGGCGGCGACCCCGTCGTCGTCGAACCCGGTGGTGGCGAGGCCGTGCGCGGTGGTGCGGTCGGCGGTCACATGCATCGCGTCGCTGCCGTACCGCAGCGTGCCCAGCCGATCGGGGGTCGCGAACGACGTGCCGGCGTACGCGGCTTCGTAGCCGATCGCCCGGTCGTACTCGGTGGCGTGCCCGACCGATTCGTGGATGGTCAGCCACAGGTTGGTGGGGTCGATCACCACGTCCGTCGGACCGGCCGTCACCGACGGCGCCTGCGCTTTCTCGGCCAGCAGGCCGGGGAGCCGGTCCAGTTCGTCCGTCCAGTCCCAGTGGGTGTCGGAACTCAGGTACTCCCAGCCGCGCCCGACCGGCGGCGCCAGGGTGCGCATCGACTCGAAGGTGCCCGCCCGGCGGTCCACGGTGACGGCCTCGAGTTGCGGGTGCACCCGCACCCGCTGCTGGGTGATCGACGATCCGGCCAGATCGGCGTAGAACGTCTGCTCCTTGACCTCCTCCACGCCGGCGGTGACATGGTCGACGCCGGCCGCGTCGAGGAGGCGGCGGGAGAAATCGCCGAGCAGCGCCACCTTGTCGGTGGTGGGCACGGCGAACGGGTCGATCTCGTACGCGGAGGTCCACACCGCGTCCCGGTACACCGGCTCGTCCGCCCATTGCACCGGGTCCCGGTTCAGCGGCCGCACCGCCCGGGCGACC
The DNA here is from genome assembly GCF_042730335.1 of Rhodococcus sp. NPDC060084. Classification (NCBI taxonomy): domain Bacteria; kingdom Bacillati; phylum Actinomycetota; class Actinomycetes; order Mycobacteriales; family Nocardiaceae; genus Rhodococcus; species Rhodococcus sp. NPDC060084. The sequence goes on along the minus strand of NZ_JBHWWX010000015.1, from coordinate 68,013 downwards.
GCCACCGCCCGCGCCGCCGCGTCCGCCGCCCCCGCCGGTCCCGGCACCGGGTGCGACGCGAACCCCCAGGTGCCGTCGAGGAGGACCCGCACCGCGAGCCCGCAGTCGGTGCCGTCCACCGCGGCCTGCACCGCTCCGTCGCGCAGCGTCAGGGAGTGGGTGCGTACCCGCTGTACCCGCACATCGGCATGCGTGGCGCCGGCGGCGCGAGCCACCGACAGTGCCGCATCGGCGGCGGCCCGCAGCGGCAGCGCCAGAAAATCGTCGTCCACACCGGTCACCGGCCTACCGTAGCGACTGTCTCAGCCGAACTGCTGGAAGCCGAGCCGCACCGCCATCGCGACAACCACGACCAGCAGCACCACCCGCACGAACCCGGCACCGCGCTGCAACGCCATCCGGGAGCCGAGCATCGACCCGGCGACGTTGCACACCGCCATGGTCAGCCCGAGGGTCCACCACACGTGCCCGCCGATTGCGAAGACCGCCAGTGCGCCCACGTTCGAACCGAGGTTGATCACCTTCGCCATCGCGGCGGACTTGACGAACTCGCTGCCGAGCATCGCCGCGAAGATGAGGATCAGGAAGGTGCCGGTGCCCGGGCCGAGGATGCCGTCGTAGAACCCGATCACCGCCGCTGCGCCGACGATCACCGTCACGATGCGTGTCGCGCTCGGGCGGTGCTGCTCCGTTCCGGAGCCGAGCTTGGGCCGGGCCGCGACGAACACCGCCACCCCGACGAGCACCACGATCACGATCGGGATGAACACCTCGCGGTCGATCAGCGACACCGCGGCCGCGCCCGCCCCGGCGAAGACCGCCGCGACCAGCGCGGCCGGCGCCAGCACCGACCACCGCAACGGAATCCGGCGCGCGAAGGTCCACACCGCCGCGCCGGTCCCGAAGATCGCGGTGAGCTTGTTGGTGCCCAGCGCCGCCTGCGGCGCCAACTGCGGCGCGACCAGCAGCAGCGCCGGCAACAAGATCAGCCCGCCGCCGCCGACCACCGCATCGACCCATCCGGCGGCCGTCGCCGCGGCCAGCAGCACGGCCCAGTCGCCCACATCCATGCGCGCCATTCGATCATGGGGCGAGCACGCCGACCGGATCGGCTCCGCGTCTGTGCGCCGCGCCGGGAGCAAACTCGGCTTCTCGTACGTTGAACAGACGAGTCCCTCACCCGAGAGACGTTCGCGCCGGACCCGGCGTACGGAAGGACCCCGCGTGTACCTGTTGCTGTTCGTCGTCTACGTCGCCGCGGAGATCGCTGTGCTGGCCTGGCTCGGCTCCACCGTCGGCGCCCTCGCCACCGTGCTGATCTTCCTGGCCGTCAACGTCGCCGGGTATCTGGTGCTCGGCGCCCAGGGCCGCCGCGCGCTGCGCGGACTCGGCAAACTCCGCAGCGGGCCCCTCCCGCCCACCGGCTCACCCGACAAGATGCTTACCGACGGCGCGCTCATCGGCGCCGGAGCCGGCCTCGTGCTGCTTCCCGGCTTGATCACCACCGTCCTGGGCATCGTGCTGCTGCTGCCGAGCCGCGCACTGCTCCGCCCGGTGGTGCGCGCCGTGGCCGCCCGCACCGCCCGCACCCACGCCGCCACCTGGCGCGGACAACGCCTGGTGGTCGTCGACGGTCAGGTGGTCGAGAACACCGTCGTCGGGGCGGCGCCCCATCTGCCCGGTGGCCCCGGCCGCGGTCCGGCCGGCACGACCCGGCCGGACGTGGTGGACGGCGAAATCCTCGAAGGGGAGATCGTCGACACCCCGCGGCAGCCCCGCCGCCCGTGACGGGGCAGACTGGGCAGTTGTGAGTCCAGCACCGCACACCCAGCTCTTCGTCGGCGGCCGCATCTACAGTGCGAGCGCACCCGACGCCACCGCGATGGCCGTCACGGACGGAACGATCGTGTGGGTCGGGCAGGACCGCACCGGACGCGTCCTGCACCCCGACGCCGAGATCGTCGACCTCGACGGCGCGTTCGTCGCACCGGGATTCGTCGACACCCACGTGCATGTCACCGCCCACGGGCTCGCCCTGACCGGACTGGACCTCACCGGCGCCGCGAACCGCGACGACGTGCTCCGCCGGGTAGGGGAGTACGCCGCCGGCCGCGACGACGCCGTGATCTGGGGGCACGGCTGGGACGAAACCCGCTGGCCCGATCCCACCCCGCCCACCACCGACGAACTCGACGCCGCCGCACCCGGCCGCCTGGTGTACCTGGGACGGATCGACGCACATTCGGCGGCGGCCTCCACGGCGCTGCGCGTGGCCGCCGGCGCGCTCGACATGCTCGGCGGCTACCACCCGCAGCGCCCGGTCACCGCCGCAGCCCACCACGCGGTGCGCGCCGCGGCCCGCACTGGGCTCACCGCACCGCAACGGGCCGAGGCCCGCACCGCCGCGCTCGACGACTTCGCCGCGCACGGCATCGTCGCCGTCCACGAATGCGGCGGCCCCGACATCTCCGGGCGCGACGACTTCACTGAACTGCTCGCCACCGACCACCCGGTGGAGGTGCGCGGCTACTGGGGACAGGCGGTCCGCACCGCCGACGACGCCACCGCCCTGCTCGCCGCGACCGGTGCGCACGCACTCGGCGGTGACCTGTTCGTGGACGGCGCATTCGGGTCGCACACCGCGTGGCTCGCCGCACCGTATGCAGACCGCCCCGACTGCTACGGCACCGCGTACCTGAGCACCGAGGAACTCGCCGACCACGTGCGGGCCTGCACCACCGCCGGCATCCAGGCCGGATTCCACGTCATCGGGGACGCCGCCGTCGCCGCCACCGTGGCGGCATTCGACGCGGTCGCCGCAGAACTGGGCGGACCGGCGGTCGGTGCACGCGGCCACCGTCTCGAGCATGTCGAGTCCATCACCGGCGCACAAGCCGAACAGCTCGCCCGGTACGGCGTGATCGCCAGCATGCAACCGATGTTCGACGCGTTGTGGGGCGGACCCGACGCGATGTACGCCCAGCGCCTGGGCACGGCGCGCGCCGCGACCCTCAACGCGTTCGCCGGTATCGCCTCGACCGGGATGTCCCTCGCGTTCGGTTCCGACGCGCCGGTGACTCCGCCCCGGCCCTGGCAGATGCTGCGCGCCGCAGTGCATCACCGCACCCCCGGAAGCGGCATCTCACCGCGAGCCGCATTCGCCGCCTCGACCCGCGGTGCGTGGCGCGCCGGTGGCGTGCGCGACGGGATGGCCGGAACTCTCGATCCGGGTGCCCCGGCGTCGTACGCGCTGTGGGAGGCGGGGGACCTGGTGATACGCGCCCCCAAGGACAGCGTGCAGCGCTGGTCGACCGACCCGCGCTCGCGGGTCGCGCCGCTGCCCGACCTCGCCGACGGCACCGACGATCCGGTACTGGTGCGCAGCGTGCACCGGGGCCGCGTCGTGTACGCACGGTGACCGCACCGGCCGGCCCGACACGGAGGCGGACCGCCACCGTGGTGGGCCTGCGGATGGCCGCGGCGCTGCTCGCCGGAGTGCTGCTGTTCGCAAGTTTCCCGCCGCGACCGCTGTGGTTCCTCGCACCGGTCGGCATCGCCCTGCTCACCGCGGTACTCACGGTGCAACCGATGCGGCGACGCGCCGGTTTCGGATACGGCTACCTCGCCGGACTCGGGTTCCTGGTACCGCTGCTGCCGTGGGTGGGGGTCTATGTGGGGCCGCTGCCGTGGCTGGCGCTCGCCGCCGCGGAGGCGGTGTTCGTCGGCCTGTTCGGGGCACTGGCGGTGCATCTGCGCACCCTGCCCGCTGCGCCGTTGTGGATCGCGGCAGCGTGGAGCGCCACCGAATTCGCGCGCGCGTCGGTACCGTTCGGCGGATTCCCGTGGGGGCGGCTCGCGTTCGGGCAGCCCGACGGGGTGCTCGTGTCCCTCGCCGCGCTCGGCGGCGCCCCGCTCGTGTCGTTTGCCGTGGCGCTGACCGGCACCGGTCTCGCCGCGTTGGTCTCGGTCGTCGTGCGCAGCAACGGTGCCCGCCTCGACCGGCGGGGCGCCGTGCGGGCCGCGGCGTGGGCGGCGCTCGCGCCCCTGGCCGCGCTGGCGGTGTGGCCGCTGCTGCGCACCGACCCCGCCGACTCGCCGGTGGTGACGGTCGCGGCGATCCAGGGCAGCGTGCCGCGACTGGGCCTCGACTTCAACGCGCAACGCAAAGCGGTGCTCGACAACCATGTGGCGCGGACCCTGGAACTGGCCGCGGACGTGCGCGCCGGCGCGGTGCCGCAACCCGATGTGGTGATCTGGCCGGAGAACGCATCCGACATCGACCCGCTGCGCAACGCCGACGCCGCCCGCGACATCACGGCCGCGGCGGCAGCGGTACAGGCGCCGATCCTGGTCGGCACGGTGCTGCGCAACGACGACGGCACCACCAGCAACTCGGTGATCGTGTGGGACCCGGAAGCCGGACCCGGAGAGCAGCACGACAAACGGATCATCCAGCCGTTCGGGGAGTATCTGCCCTACCGCTCGTTCTTCCGTCTGTTCTCCGAGTACGCCGACCGCGCCGGCAACTTCGTACCCGGCGACGGGGACGGGGCGGTCACCGCGGACGGCATCACCATCGGGGTCGCGACCTGCTACGAGGTCGCCTTCGATCGGGCGTTCTCCGATTCGGTGGACGCGGGTGCGCAACTGCTCGCGGTGCCCACCAACAACGCGACCTTCGGCGACACCGAGATGACGTATCAGCAGCTGGCGATGTCACGGGTGCGGGCGGTCGAACACGGCCGCACCGTTGTGGTCGCCGCCACCAGCGGGGTCAGCGCCATCGTCGATCCGGACGGGTCGGTGCAGCAACGCACCCCGCTGTTCGAGCCCGCAGCCCTGGTGGCGCAGGTGCCGTTGCGGGCAGACGTTACGCTGGCAAGTCGGCTCGGACCGATCCCGGAGCTCGTGCTCTGTGTCGGTGCCGTGGTCGCCGCCGGTCTCGCCCTCGTGCGTAGCCGACGTCAGAACGCCGGTCCGGGAGCAGACCCCGCGCCCGGCACCGCAGGAGCACCGGCCCCCGGCCGGTTCGACAGGGAGGACCTTTGATGGCATCGGCGACGCCGGCCGGGAACGACAGCGCACCCAGCGCCCGCACCCTGGTGATCATTCCGACGTACAACGAGCGCGACAACATCGGTCGGATCGTCGAGCGGCTGCACGCCGCCCTGCCCGGCACCGACGTGCTGATCGTCGACGACGGCAGCCCCGACGGCACCGGTGCGATCGCCGACGGCCTCGCCGCCGCGGACGACCGCATCCACGTGATGCACCGCACCGAGAAGAACGGGCTCGGCGCCGCCTACATCGCCGGGTTCCGGTGGGGACTGGACCGCGACTACACCGTGCTGGTGGAGATGGACGCCGACGGCAGCCACGCCCCCGAACAGCTGCATCTGCTGCTCGAGCGCGTCGACGCGGGCGCCGATCTGGTGCTCGGCTCCCGGTACGTGCCGGGTGGCACCGTGGTGAACTGGCCGTGGCACCGCGAGGTGCTCTCGCGCGGCGGCAACATCTATTCGCGTCTCGCGCTCGGGGTGAACGTCAGCGACATCACCGGGGGATACCGCGCCTACCGCCGCGAGGTGCTCGAAACCCTCGATCTCGACGCGATCGCCTCCCACGGCTACTGCTTCCAGGTGGATCTGGCGTGGCGGACGCTGCAGGCGGGGTTCACCGTCGCCGAGGTGCCGATCACGTTCACCGAACGGGAGATCGGGGAGTCGAAGATGAGCGGGAACATCGTGCAGGAGGCATTGCTGCGGGTGACGCTGTGGGGGCTGCGCAGCCGCTACGAGCGGGTGCGGGCGCTGCTGCAGCGCAACTGACCGCCGGCCCAGCCGCGCACGTCAGGACCGGCCTCGCCGGGCACGGTGCGCGTCGAACGTGTCGCCGGCGCCGACGGACGCACACAGGCGGCGGATCGCGCTGCAGTCCTGTACCACCGGTTGGTGCGCGGTCGCCGCGGCGGTGTCCGCGATCAGTTCCCGGCCGCCGGGGACCTGTTCGTGCGCGACGATCGCCGCCCAGGTGGTCATGTCGCCGCCGGTGAAGGCATCGACCCCGGCGGCGAGCGCGTCGAACAACAACTCACGGTCTGCGGCGTCCAGTTCGGTGAACACCGTGGTGAACAATTCCCCGGTGAGGGTGGCGTGGCACAGTTCGTCGCGCCGGTGGACTGCGACGGTGGCCCGGTTGACCGGTTGCACGGTCTCGTCGCTGGTGAACAGCGCGAGATACGCGCTGATCGACGTCTCGGCGACCGTGGTGAACGCCAGTTGCACCAGCGCCGCGTGCCGCGGATCGACGGCGCGCTGCAACTCCGCGCGGTGTGCGCGCAGGGTGCGGCAGGCGGGGAGTACCGCGTCGGGCAATGCCCAGCCACGCCCGCGGCGGGTGAGCGCATTGGCGTTCTGGTGCATGAGGGTGTGGTACTGCTCGTCGACCATCGCCTGCATCACCCCGACGACCACGGTGTCCGGCGGAGCGAGACCGAACACGTCGGAGGTGATCAGCCCGAAACCGGGATTGACCACGTACTGCTCGATGTCGATGACGTTCTTGTTGTAGGCGATCCACCCCCACGCCCGCAGCCGCGCGCGGGCGGGCTCGTCGAGTGCGAGGTACCGGGGATGGGTGTGGAACGGCAGCAGCGTGTCGGGAAAGTCGTCGCGCGCGGATTCGAACAGCGCATCGAGGTCGGGTTCGGATTTCTTCACTGCGGCGCGCCGCGGCCACGACCGGGTCAGGCCGCGAATCACCGCGGCGGCGACCGGGTCGCCGGTGTCGTGGCCGGGAAGCTCCGGGGGCCGCAACCGGGCCCGCAGCTTCGCTGCCTCGCGATCGGTCACGGCGACACCTCGTTTCGCACGGCGTTCGGTTCGTGCAGGTCCGACGGGAGCAGGCCGAACAGTTCCCCGCACAGTGCCCGGTACTGCTCGCGGTCGTCGCCGAGGGCGCGGTAGCCGCGTGCGGTCAGCGCCGCGAACCGCTCCGGGTCCTCGGCCGCATCGAGTTCGTCCAGGGCGGCGCGCAGGGCGCGGCGGGCGTCCACGGCGTACGGATTGGCCACCTGGATGTCGTGATACACCGCCGGTGTGCCGGAGGCGATCCGCGCGAGCAGCGCCCGCAGCAGCACGTGCGGCGGGGGAGCGGCGGCGGTCGCGGCCGTCGGCGGTCCCAGCCGGTCGAGGGCACCGCCGAAGGCGAGAACCACCGCGTGGGTCAGCGCCTGAGTGGTCGCCGTCGCGCGGTCGTGCTCGGCGGCGCCGACCTCCACGACCCGCGCACCCCAGCGGTCTACCGCGTCGACGAACGCCCCGACTGCGGGGCCGTCCCGGTGCCGCACCGCGAGTACGGGGCGCCCGGCCCAGCCGAGCGCCGGAGCGAACATCGGATTGATACCGAGCGACTCCCGGTCCGGCAGGCCGGTACCCAGCGCCGCAGCGAACGGGGTTTTCACCGACAGGGTCTCCACCAGCAGCGCCTCGGGGTGCAGCAACCCGGCCAGGGCGGGCAGCGCGGCCACGGCGACGGCGTCGGGGACGGCGAGGATCACCGTCGGCGCCGCGCGCACCGCCGCCGCGACGTCCCGGGTGGGCGCGGCGATGTCACCGGGCAGCACCGCGGCGCCGGCTGTGCCGGTCGTCGCGGCCGGAGCGCCGGGGTCGATCGCCAGCACGCGGTGGCCGTCGCCGGACAGGGCCGCGGTGAGCATCGCGCCGACCGCACCGCAGCCCCCCGCCACGACGACGCGGCCTGGTCCGCCGGCGGTCACGGCGCGGTGCCGTCGGGTCGGGCGCGGAGTGCGGCGTTGCCGTCGGCGGGATCGGCGTCGGTCTCGGCCAGGCAGCGCCGCATCACCAGCGATTTGACGAGCGTTTCCTCGAGTTCGTCGTCCGGGTCCGACAGCGCGACGATCGCGCCGCCGATACCGAAGGTGACCTGATGGTCGGTGGCGACCATCGTGCGGATCACGATCGACAGGTCGGCGGTGCCGGTGGGGGACAGGTAGCCGATCGCCCCGGAATACACCCCGCGCGGACCGTCCTCGAATTTGTCGATGATCTCCATGGTGCGCAGTTTCGGTGCGCCGGTCATGGACCCGCCGGGGAATGCGGCGCGCACACAGTCCACGGCGGTAACGTCGGGGCGCAGGGTCCCGCGCACGGTGGAGACGAGTTGGTGTACGGCGGAATAGGTTTCGATGTCGAAGAGTTTCGGCACGTGCACCGAACCCGGTTGGCACACCCGGGAGAGGTCGTTGCGCACCAGGTCGACGATCATCAGGTTCTCGGAGCGGTCCTTCTCGCTGACGAGCAGACCGTCGCGCAGTGCGGCGTCCTCGGCTGCGCTGCGGCCCCGGGGCCGGGTGCCCTTGATCGGTTTCGACTCCACGATGCCGTCGGTGCCGATCCGCAGGAACCGTTCCGGGGAGGCGCTGAGTACCGCCACCTCCGGGAAGTGCAGCAGCGCACTGTACGGGGTGGGGCTGATCTCCCGCAGTGTCCGGTAGGTGCGCAGCGGATCGATGGTGCGGTCGACGGTCGCGGTGTTGGTCAGGCACACCTCGTACGTCTCGCCGCTGCGGATCTCGCTCTGGCACTGCCCGATCATCTCCAGGTAGTGCGCCGGGGTGTGCCGCAACCGGATCTGCAGATCGTGTTCGTCACGCAGCAACGGCACCGCCGTCGGGGCGAGAACATCGGTGTCGGCGAGCGCGGCGAGCGCCGCGGCGGTGGCGTCGAACCACGCGACGGACGCGGGATCGTCGGGTTCGTCCGACAACGCCAGGAGATAGCAGCGGCCCGCCTCGTGGTCGAGGACGACCGCACGGTCCGCGAACACCATCGAGGCGTCCGCGATCGGGGAGGTGTGCACCAGTTGCCCGCCGGCGTCGGCCTTGAGTTCGTAACCGAGATAGCCGACGTATCCGAGTGCGAACGCGAACGGCAGATCGTCGCGGGGGGTGATGCGCCGTTCGGCGAGCCGCGCATCGAGGTGGTCGAAGAAGGTGCGGTGGTACTCGGCGACGGGCGCACCCGCACGGTATTCGCGCACCAGGGTTTCGGCGACGCTGTAGGTGACGAACTCGGCGCGGGGGCCGGACCCGTCGCCCATCACCGTGAACCGGGAGCCGGGTTCGGTGGTGACGGAGCCGTCGAGCCAGAAGCTGTGCGGGTCGTCGGCGAAGAGTGTTTCGTAGACGGCGTGCGGCGCCGGGTGGAAGTCGAGGACCCGGGTGTCGAGCACATATCGGGGTGGGGCCGGTTCCGGTGACCGAGGGGCGCTGACGGTGATCGGTGTCCGGGCCGGGGTGGCGGCCCGGAAGTTGCCGAGCAGTTCGGTGCCGTAGCAGGTGCAGATCGATTCGGGATGGAATTGCACTCCCCACAGCGGCCGGTTCCGGTGCTCGACCGCCATCAGCAGCCCGTCGTCGGTGTAGGCGGTGGCGACGAGCTGGTCGGGGACGTGCTCGGCGATCAGCGAGTGGTAGCGGACCGCGTCGAACGGGGACGGGATCCCGGCGAACAGACCGGTGCCGTCGTGCACGATCCGGCTGATCCGGCCGTGTACCGGCTCGGGGGCGGGCACCACCGCACTGCCGAACAGCTGGCACAACCCCTGGTGGCCGAGGCACACGCCCAGGACCGGCAGCCCGGAGTCGGCGAGGATGCGGTCGCTGATCCCGAAGTCGCGGGGCCGGTCGGGGCGTCCCGGGCCGGGGGAGACGACGATGTTGTCGAACCGGTGCAGCCCCAGTTCGTCCCACACGGTGTCGTTGGTGACCACGACCGGGGGAACTCCGTTGACGCGGGAGAGCAGGCTGTAGAGGTTGTAGGTGAACGAGTCGTAGTTGTCGACCAGCAGGGTTCGGGTCGGTGGCGGCGCAGACATGGCGGCCTCAGATCTGGGGGTCCCCGGAGCGCGCCGGGCGCGGACCGGTGTCGGCGCCCGCGGCGGCGACGATGTCGTCTTCGAGCCGGCAGGCTTCTCCGATGAGCAGGGTGTAGAGCGCTTCGACGAAGTCGCCGGACAGTCCGTTACGGTGCGCGTAGTCCTGGGCTCGGCGATGCACAGCCTGCATCCGGCCGGGTTGGAGCACCGCGATGTTGTGGCGCCGTTTGATTTCCGCGACGCGGGCGCAGAGCGCCAGCCGGTCGCGGACGTCGTCGAGCAGTGCGCGGTCGACTCGGTCGAGTTCGGTGCGCAGAGCGTCGAGTTCGGTTTCCGGTGTCGGTGCGGTCGTCGTATCCGCCGCGGTATGCCTGTCGTTCACGTGCGCTCACCCCTGTACAGCCCCCGGGGGTGGGGGTCGGATCGTGAAGTGTTCGACGGTGCCCGACTCGTCGGTTGGTATTCGCTCATGATTGCACGCAGCCGAACGGGGTGCCGACAATTGATGGATTTGTGCCACTCCGGCAATGCAATTGCGTCCGGGACGGAAAAGCGTGCCGGCCGATACCGCAGACAAAAGGCGAATGCCGTTGCGGGAACAATTCCCGCAACGGCATTCGGAGGTGGTGCTGGCCGGGCCTGTCAGGCGCCGCGGCGCTTCGCCTTGATCAGATCGAGGCGTTCCTGCAGCAGGACCTCGAGTTCTTCGACGGAGCGGCGTTCGAGCAGCATGTCCCAGTGCGTGCGCGGCGGCTTGACCTTCTTCGGCTCGGGTGCCGCGCCCTCGACGAGGGTGCCTTCCAGCCCGTTCTTGCACATCCAGGTGCCGGGGATCTCGGCTTCGTCGGCGAACGGAACATCGAACTCTTCGCCGTTGTCGCAGCGATAGCGCGCGATCCGCCGCGGCGCCAGATCGTGGTCACGGTCGGTTTCGTAGCTCACCGCGCCGAGCCGGCTGCCTCGCAGTACACGATCTGCCATGGTGGTGTCCTCTCTTGTGTGCTCCACCCGCTGGTGGGTCCGCCTTGCAGGCGGGCGCCCACGCGGGATCAACGTTCACCTCATGTCAACGTCGACGGGGCCGATTCCGTTCCCGCGGCCCGCCTCGAGGCCGGATACACCACATTACCGGCCGCCTCCACAGCGTCGGTAAAGTGTCCGGACATGACCGACCGCACCCGTCCGCCGGGCAGCTGCCTGTGGTGCGGACGCCCGGTCCCGGAGATCGGGACGGGCCGGCGCCGCCGGTACTGCCGGCAGTCGTGCCGGCAACGCGCGTACGAGCAACGCAACACCACCCGCGAGGCGGGGCTGCCCGAGGACGCGGTGGTACTCACCGCCGCCGAGGTGGAATCGCTGGCGGACCGCGCCTATCTGGTGCGCTGCGCCGCCGAAGATGTCGCCACTGCGGTCGCCGAGGGCGCCGACGTGGCGGAACTGGGCCGGTTGTGTACCGATCTGGTGTCCCTCGCCCGGGACGCCGAGCGGATCCGCTGACCGAACCCGCCCGGCCGGGCGTCAGGCGAAGAACCCGCCCATCGTGAACACCACCTGGCAGAACGCACCATTGGTGTAGTTGATCGAACCGAACAGCGCCGCCAGCACGGGGCCGGTGCCGGTGTTGACCGTCTTCGACAGTTGCGGCACCCCGCCGGCCTTGTCGTCGAGGGTCTCGATGCCGCCGCGGAAGGTCTCCATGTTGAGCCAGACGAATTTGAGGTCGGCGGCCGCAGGGGTGACGGGGATGGTCGGTGCCACGAAGATCTTGAGCTGCCCGATCTGCACGTCCGGGTTCACGTTGGGGCCCGGTTGCACCCAGCCGGTGGTCATGGCGTACGGCACGAGGCCGCCACCGCAGCCGGGTCCGAGGGTGGGGGCGGGCTGCATGAACGGCTGCGGAGTGTTGCGCGGCGGCGGCGCGAACAGCGCCGACCCCGTTCCGGCGCCCAGCATGTCGTCCACGGCGCGAAGGGCGTCCGGGTCGGGTGCGGCAGCGGCCCGCAGCTGGTCGAGGGGCAGGCCCGGCGGAGCGGGCTCGGCGGCGGCCTGCGCGGGCAGGGCGACGGCCAGTGCGGTGGCGAACAGGGCGCCGAGAATACGAACGGTCCGGCGACGCGGCATCTGAGGCTCCTTCGGGTCGGCTGTGAGAAGTCGTGCGGGAAGGCGGCGAGCAGCGTGATCCGCGGGCGACGGGGCCCGGGCACACGGTGAGGCGGGAGTGCGTGACGCGGACGTGCGCGGCAGCGGGAAACCTTCTGACGCGTACGGGGGTACCAAAACCTGAGGATAGGGATTCACCCCTCCGCTCCGGGGGATTTCGCTGATATCTCCGAGCATTCGGGACATTTACCCCACACCGGAAGATCAGGTGCGCCGCCGGCACGCTTCCGGGACATTTCGCGTAATTGTTGTGACAGGGTCGAGGAAATGTTCGGTAAAGAATTCCGCGCACATCCAAGATCGAATTTCGATATCCGATGTATTTCCGGCTACCTCTGACCGAATGCGGGCAATCCCGCGCCATTCTGGTCTAACTTGGGGGAGTGCTCCCGGTTACACCCGGGAACACGACACGGGGGCCGGTCTCGGCGAGAGAAGTTCGACGAGCATCGGCCCCGACGCGATGTCGGGGGCGCGCCGTTTACGCCAACATCGCTCTCGGAGGGGACATGTCGTTGCGACAGCGTCGTCTGCAGCTACCACCCGATGCTTTTCCGCTTTCGTCCGCACAACGCTCGATCTGGTTTGCGCAGCAACTCGCACCCGAGGTGCCGATCTGCATCGCCCAGTACGTCGATCTGCCCGGAGAACTCGACATCGACCGGGTACGGCAGGCCGGGTACGTCGCGGGCGGCGAGTTCCAGTCCGCCTGCCTCCGGGTCGTGGAGGTCGACGGCGAGCCGTACCAGTACGTCGACCCGGCCTTGGCAGCGAAACCGATCGAACTGGTCGATTTCCGTGCCGACCCGGACCCGCTCGACGCCGCGCACCGGTGGATGACGGCGGACTACTCCCGTCCGGTCGACCTCGCGCACGACCCGCTGATGAACATGACGCTGCTGCGGGTCGGCGATGCCCGCTATCTCTGGTACGGCCGGATCCATCACGTCGCACTCGACGGCTACGCGGCGATGACCATGGTCAACCGCATCGCCGCGCTCTACACCGCGGCCGTCGAAGGACGCGATCCCGAACCGTCGCGCGCCGCCGACCTGCGCACCCTCTACGACTGGGACCGCGACTACCGGGCTTCCTCCCGGTACGCCTCCGACCGGGACTACTGGATGGAGCGCGTCGCCGGCCTCGAGGACGGCTCGTCGCTGGCCACCCGCACCGGACCGCTCGCCCCGGTGTCGTTGCTGTCGAGCATCCCGTTGCCCGACGACCTGGTGACTGCCCTGACCGCCGTCGACGAGGACGCCGGATCGTCGTCCACCGCCGCGGTGGTCGCCGCGTTCGGGTGCTACCTGGCGCGGATGACCGGCACCGACGATGTGGTGGTGAACCTGCCGGTCTCCGCCCGCACCACCGCCTCGGCCCGCCGGTCGGGCGGCATGCTCGTCAACACCGCACCGCTGCACCTGCACATCGACCCGGACGACACCCGCACCGCGCTGGTGCGGCGCGTGCAGCTGGAACTGACCGGGGCGCTGCGGCACCAGCGGTGCAGCATCGAGGACATCCGCCGGGAATCCGGCACCACCGCCCCGCACGCCTACGCCGGTCCCACCATCAACGTGATGCTCTTCCGGCAGGAGATCCTGCTCGGCGACCTGCGCGGCGAATTCCACATCATGACGTCCGGACCGGTCGAGGACCTGCTCGTCAACATCTACCAAAGTGGCACCCCAGCTACGACTTTCATCGATTTCCGAGGTAATCCGCACCGGTACGACGACCCGGAGTTGCGCGCGCACCATCGCCGGTTCGTGGGACTGCTCACCGCATTCCTGCAGGCCGACGGCGACGCTCCCGTCGCCGGGATCGACCCGGAGACTGCAGCGATCGGTGTCCAGCGTGCGCGCGCCGCCGAGGCCGCCACCTATTGGCAGGCCGTCCTCGCCGACGCTCCCGACCACCTCGCCTTGCCGCGGCCCGCAGCCGCCGGCCCGGACTCCGCAACTGCAGATACGCCGGTTGCCGAGTTCGACACCGATCTGCCCGTCGCACCCGGCACCGCACAGTTGCTCCGGGACCACGCCGCCGACCCGGAGTCCGTGCTGGTCGCCGCGACGTCGGTGGTCACCTCGGTGCTCACCGGCAGCCGGGACACCCTCGTGGGCGCCCCGGCCGACACCGCCGTGTTGCCCTTGCGCAGCGACGTCGACCCCACCGTGCCGTTCGAGCAGTACCTGGACCGGATACGCGGGCTCGCCCGCGACGCCGCCACCCACGCCGACGTCGACCCCGCGGTGCTCACCGGCGCGGCCGTCCCCGTGGCCGTCGGCCTCACCGACTCGTCCGCAACACTCCCGCAGCCCGGCACCACCGCGCTGACGTTGCACCTCACCGCCGGCAACGACGGGGCGCACGTCCACGTCCGGTACCGGCCCGAGGCAGTGGACGAGGACACCGCCCGAGGGTTCGTCACCCGCCTGGCCCGCGTGCTCGATACCGCCGCCACCGCCCCCGCGACCCCGCTCGGTGCTCTTCCCGTCGTCGGCGACGACGAACTCGACGGCTTCCTGCCCGCACGTGGCCGGCCGGCGACCTCCCCGCAGACGCTGCCGGAGATCCTGACCGGCGTCGCGGCGATCGTGCCCGACTCGGTGGCGCTGACCTGCGGAGACCATGCACTGACCTACCGGGAACTCGACGAGTGGTCCAACCGGGTCGCGAGAATGCTCGTCGCGGCCGGCGCCGGCCCCGAGCGATACGTCGCGCTGGGAATCGGCCGATCCCTCGAATCCGTCGCCGCGATCTGGGCGGTCGCGAAATCCGGTGCGGCGTTCGTACCGATCGACCCTGCCTATCCCCGCGACCGGATCGAGTACATGCTCGGCGATTCCGGCTCCGTCCTCGGGTTGACGACACGGGCGCACCGCGACGCGCTGCCCGACGACGTGGACTGGCTCGTCCTCGACGACCCGGCGGTGCGCACCCGCATCGCGGGCACCGACGCGACCGCACTGACCGACATCGACCGCCGGGCGCCTCTGCGCACCGGCCATCCCGCCTACCTGATCTACACCTCCGGCTCCACCGGCCGCCCCAAAGGAGTCGTGGTCCCGCACCACGGCCTGGCAAATCTGTCGGTGACACTGCACTCGCGGCTCGCCCCCGAGCCCACGGCCCGCGTCTCGCACTTCTCGTCACCGAGCTTCGACGCCTCGATCTTCGAATACATGACCGCGTTCGCCATCGGCGCGACCCTGGTGGTGATCCCCGCCCACGTGTACGGCGGCGACGAACTGGCCCGGTTGCTGCGCGACGAGCGGATCACCCATGCCTTCTCCACGCCGGCCGCACTCGCCTCCGTCGACCCGGCCGGGATCGGCTGTCAGGCGATCACCGTCGCGGGCGAGGCCTGCCCTCCGGAACTGGCGGCCCGGTGGGCTCCCGGACGGCGCATGTTCAACGCCTACGGCCCCACCGAAACCACCATCGTCGTCAACGTCACCGACCCGCTCGTCCCCGGCGAACCGATCACCATCGGCACGCCCGTGTGCGGCGTCGACGAGGTGATCCTCGACGCGCGGCTACGCCCGGTCCCCACCGGGGTGACCGGCGAACTCTACGTCGGCGGACCCGGCGTGACCCGCGGTTACCACCGCAACCCGGGACTGACCGCAACCCGGTTCGTCGCCGACCCGCACGGACCCGCAGGCAGTCGCATGTACCGCACCGGCGACGTGGTGCGATGGCGGCCCACCCCCGACGGCGCCCCCACCGCCGAATACCTGGGGCGCTCCGATTTCCAGGTCAAGATCCGCGGGTTCCGCATCGAACTCGGCGAAATCGACACCGCCCTCACCGACCATCCCGACATCGCGTTCGCCGCCACCCTCGGCCGCACCGGTCCGTCCGGCGATACCGTCCTGGTGTCCTACGCGCTGCCCGAACCCGGCCGCACCGTGGACCACGACACGCTCCTCGAGCACCTGGCGCGCCGCCTGCCCGCCCACATGGTGCCGGCCGCGCTCGTCGAACTCGACGAGATCCCACTCACCGCGGTCGGCAAACTCGACCGCCGCGCCCTGCCGGAACCGGTGTTCGGGACCGCCGGCCCGGCCGGCACGGCACCGGCGACGGCCACCGAGGAGACCATCACACAGGTGTTCGCCGACCAACTCGGCGTATCCGGCATCGGCGTCCACGACAGCTTTTTCGACCTCGGCGGCAACTCGCTGATCGCCACCCGGGTGATCTCACGGCTCAACGACGCACTCGGCGCCGACCTGGGAGTGCGGACACTGTTCGAGGCGCCCACCGCGCACACCCTGGCCGCACAGATCGGCGAGGCCCCCACCGACCGCATCCCGCTGATCGCCGGGCCGCGCCCGGACCGGGTCCCGGTCTCGGCCGCGCAGCAGCGGCTGTGGTTCGTCAACCAACTCGACCCCGGCTCCGCGGCCTACAACATCCCGGTGGCATTGCACCTGGCAGGCCCGCTCGACACCGCGGCGCTCACCGCCGCCGTCACCGACCTGCTCGACCGGCACGAAACGCTGCGCACGGTCTTTCCCGCCACCCCCGACGGGCCGATCCAGCGGGTCGTGCCCACCGGCGACCTCGGGCCGGACCTGACCGCCGTCCCGATCGACGCCGCCGACCTCGACGCCGCCGTCGCCGAATTCACCACCGCCGGTTTCGATGTCACCACCGACCTGCCGGTGCGGGTCCGCCTGTTCACCACCGCCGACGACGAGCACGTACTGGCGGTGGTCGTGCACCACATCGCCGCGGACGGCGCGTCGATGGCGCCGCTGGCCCGTGATCTGGTCTCCGCCTACGCCGCCCGCATCCACGGCGCCGCACCGGCGTGGACACCGCTGCCCGTCCAGTACGCCGACTACACCCTGTGGTTCGACCGGCTGCTCGGCGACCCCGCCGATCCGCAGTCACGGGCCGCGACGCAACTCGACTACTGGCGCGACCGGCTCGCCGGTGCCCCGGACCTGACGGCCCTGCCCACCGACCGGCCCCGCCCACCGCGGCAATCCTTCCGCGGCGACACCGTCCGCTTCGACCTCGACCCGCAGCTGTACCGCGCGGTCGACACGCTGGCCCGCACCGCCGGAGCGACCCCGTTCATGGTCGTGCACGCCGCCCTCGCGGTGCTGGTGGCGCGCCTCTCGGGCAGCGACGACATCACCATCGGCACCCCGGTCTCCGGTCGCGGGGACCCCGCGCTCGACGACCTGGTGGGCATGTTCGTCAACACCGTCGCCCTGCGCAGCACCATCCGCGGCGATCGCGCATTCGGCGACCTGCTCACCGCCGTCCGCGACGACGACCTCGACGCGTTCGCGCACGCCGACCTGCCGTTTGACCGGCTCGCCGACACCCTCGCCGGCGCCCGCTCGGAGGCGTACTCACCTCTGGTGCAGGTGATGCTGGCCTTCCAGAACAACGAGACCGCGCACCTCGCGTTGCAGGACCTGACCATCGACATCGCCGAAATCGACACGGCCACCACAAAATACGATCTGCATCTGCTCCTGAGCGATGTTCCCGGCGACGACGGCACTCCCGTCACCCTCGCCGGAGCCCTGTCGTACGCGACCGATCTGTTCGACCATGACACCGCCGTCGCCTTCGGCGACAGCTTCGTGCGGTTGCTCGCCGCGCTCGTCGCCGCACCTGCCACCCCCGTCGGCGACGTCGATCTGCTCACCCCCGCCGAGCGCACTCGCATCCTGCACGACTGGAACGCCACCACCGCGCCGCGCAGCGACGCGACACTCGGCGACCTGTTCGCCGCACAGGCCGCCGCGACCCCGCACGCCCCGGCCGTCACGGCGGACGGCCACACCCTCGACTACGCCGACTTCGACGCGGCCGCCAACCGCCTCGCCCATGTGCTCCTCGACGCCGGCGCCGGACCCGAACAGGTGGTCGCGCTCGCCGTACCCCGCTCGCTGGACCTGCTCGTCGGCATGTACGCCATCGTCAAGACCGGTGCCGCCTACCTGCCGCTCGACCCCGAGCACCCGCCCGAGCGGCTGCGCTACGTCCTCGACACCGCGCACCCGGTGACGGTACTGACCCGCGAACGCGACCGCCTCACCCTGCCGCCCGGCACCCCCGTCCTGGACTTGGACACCCTCGACACCACGAGCGCACCCGCGACCGCACCCACGGTCGAGCACCGGCCCGGCCCGACCGGCGACACCCTCGCCTACGTGCTGTTCACCTCCGGTTCGACCGGCCGGCCCAAAGGTGTCGCGGTCGCGCACGACGCCATCGTCAACCGGCTGCGCTGGATGCAGCACACGTACCCGTTGACCGCCGCCGACACCGTCGTCCAGAAAACCCCCGCCACGTTCGACGTGTCGGTGTGGGAGTTCTTCTGGCCGCTGCAGGTCGGGGCGCATCTCGTCCTCGCCGAACCCGGTGGCCACCGCGACCCCGCCTACCTGCTGCAACTGATCGACGAACAACAGGTCACCGTCGCGCATTTCGTCCCGTCGATGCTCGAAGTGTTCGTCGACGCCGTCACCGCCGGACGCGGCCGGTCGCTGCGGCTGCTGTTCGCCTCCGGGGAAGCGCTGCCCGCGACCACCGCCGCCGCGACCCGCGAGGCGCTGCCCGGCGCCGCGCTGCACAACCTGTACGGGCCGACCGAAGCCGCCGTGGACGTCACCGCGTGGCCCACCGGCCCCGCCGACACCGGTGCGGTACCCATCGGCACCCCGGTGTGGAACACCCGCACCTACGTGCTCGACGCGCGCCTGCATCCCGTCCCCCCGGGAGCGGCCGGGGAACTGTATCTCGCCGGCATCCAGCTCGCCCGCGGTTACCTCGACCGTCCCGCACCCACCGCGGAACGGTTCGTGCCCGACCCGTACGGACCCGCCGGCAGCCGCATGTACCGCACCGGCGACCTCGCCACCTGGCGCCGCGACGGTGCCCTGATGTACCTGGGCCGCACCGACTTCCAGGTCAAGGTACGCGGCCTGCGCATCGAACTCGGCGAAGTCGAACAGGTGCTGCGCAGCCACCCCGATGTCGCGCAGGCCGTCGTGGTCGTCTACCGGCGCGAGGACGACCAACTCGCCGGATATGTCGTGCCGCGACCCGACCGCGCCGTCGACACCGCGGCCCTGACCGCGTTCGCCGCCGCCCGCCTGCCGGGCTACATGGTGCCCGCCGCGCTGACGGTGCTCGACCGGCTCCCCGTCGGCCCCAACGGCAAACTCGACCGCCGCGCGCTGCCCGAACCGGCACGCACCGGAGCCACCGCCCTGTACCGGCCCCCGCGCACCCCGCACGAAGAACTCGTCGCCGCGGCGTTCGCGGACCTGCTCGGCAGCCCGACCGTCGGCGCGGACGACAACTTCCTCGACCTGGGCGGCACCTCGCTGCTCGCGATGCGCCTGGCCGCCCGGCTCGCCGCGACCCTCGATACCGACGTCGGGATCCGGGACCTGTTCGACCATCCCACCGTCGCCGACCTCGCCGCGCACCTGAGCGCCCCCGACCGCGCCGCCGCCACCCGGCCCGCGCCGGTCGCCGGCCCCCGGCCCGACCCGATCCCGCTGTCCCCGGCGCAGCAGCGCATCTGGTTCATCAACCAGTTCGACACCAGCTCACCGGCCTACAACATCGCTGTCGCCCTCCGGTTGTCCGGGGACCTCGACCTCACCGCGCTGCGGCACGCCGTGAGTGACGTCGTCGCCCGGCACGAATCCCTGCGCACCCGTTACCCGTTCACCGACGCCGGTCCCGTGCAGGTGGTGGTGCCCGCCGCCGCGGCCCCACCCGAATTCGCGGTGGTGCCCCTCGACGGCACCCCCGACGCCGCGGACCCCGACGCGCAGATCGCCCGCATCGTGGGCGCCGGATTCGACGTGGCCACCGAAATCCCCACCCGCATCCGGGTACTGGCCGTCTCCGAAACCGAACACATCCTGGTGCTGGTCGTGCACCACGTCACCGCCGACGGGTTCTCGATGGGCCCCCTGGCCCGCGACATCATGACCGCGTACACCGCCCGCCGCGCCGGGCAGCCACCGCAGTGGGCCCCGCTGCCCGTGCACTACGCCGACTACACCCTGTGGCAGCACCGCATCCTCGGCGACGAGAACGACCCCACCTCGGTCGCCGCCCGGCAACTCCAGTTCTGGCGCACCACCCTCGACGACACCCCGGAACTGCTCGAACTGCCCCTGGACCGGCCACGCCCCGTGCAGCAGAGCCTGCGCGGCGCCCAGGTGCCGTTCACCGTCGACGCGGCCACCCACCGGCAGCTGGTGGCGGTGGCCCGCCGCCACGACGCCTCGGTGTTCATGGTCGTGCACGCCGCGCTCACGGTGCTGCTCGCGCGGCTCGCCGCCACCACCGACGTCGTCGTCGGCACCCCCGTCGCCGGACGTGGCCACCGCAACCTCGACGACCTCGTCGGGATGTTCGTCAACACCGTCGTGCTGCGCAGCCACGTCGACGAAACCGACACGTTCGCCGACCTGCTCGGCCATCTCCGGGACGCCGACCTCGCCGCCTTCGGGCACGCGGACGTCCCGTTCGAGCGCCTCGTCGAAGTCCTCGACCCGCCCCGGTCCACGGCGTATTCACCGCTGTTCCAGGTGCTGCTCGAGTTCCAGGACACCGAGCGGCCCGACGTCCGGTTGCCGGGGCTGACCGCCTCGGTGCTGGACCTGCAACCGGGACTGTCGCACTTCGACCTGCAGTTGTCGATCGCCGAAACCGCCGACGAGAACGGACCCGCCGGGATCCGCGCCGCGTTCACCTACGCCACCGACCTGTTCGACGAGACCACCGTGGCGTCGTTCGCCGACCGGTTCGTGCGGATCGTCGAGACCATCGGCACCACTCCCACCGTGCCGGTCGGCAACATCGACATCGTCACCGGACGTGAACTCGCCGCGCTGGCACCCGCCCGCGGCCTGCCGCCGGTCTCCCCCCAGTCGTGGCCGGAACTGCTGTCGTCGATCGCGGCCATCGTGCCGGACGCGGTCGCCCTGTCGTTCCGGGGCCGCGAGGTGACCTACGGCGAACTCGACGAGTGGTCCACGCGCGTCGCGCGGCTGCTCATCGACTCCGGCATCGGACCGGAATCGGTGGTGGCCCTCGGGTTGTCGCGTTCGGTCGAGTCGGCGGCCGTGGTGTGGGCGGTGACCAAGACCGGTGCGGCGTTCGTCCCCGTCGACCCCGCGTACCCACCCGACCGCATCGCCTACATGCTCGCGGACTGTTCCGCTGCCATCGGCATCACCACCACCGACCATGCCGCCGCGCTGCCCGACACGGTGCCGTGGCTGATCCTCGACGATCCGGGCGTGCGCCGCCGCATCGAGGAGACCTCCGATGCGCCCGTGACCGACCTCGACCGCACCGCGCCGCTGCATCTCGACCACCCGGCCTATCTGATCTACACCTCCGGATCGACCGGCCGGCCCAAGGGCGTGGTGGTCACCCACAGGGGCATGGCCAACCTGCACGCCGAGGTGCGCAGCCACTTCACGCTCACCCACACCGCCCGTGTCTCGCACCTGGCGTCCCCGAGCTTCGACGCCTCGATCTTCGAGTTCACCAAGGCGTTCTGCGCCGGCGCCACCTTGGTGATCGTGCCGCCGGACGTGTACGGCGGCGACGAACTGGCCCGGTTGCTGCGCGAGGAACGGGTCACCCACGCCTTCGTCACACCCACCGCCCTCGCCTCGCTCGACCCGGCGGGCCTGGACACCTTGCAGGTGCTCGTCGTCGCGGGGGAGGCGTGCCCCCCGGACCTCGTGACCCGGTGGGCGCCGGGCCGGCAGATGTTCAACGGGTACGGTCCGTCCGAAGCGACCATCGAAACCAGCGTCAGCGCGCCCCTGCAACCCGGGTACACCGTCACCGTCGGCGGCCCCGCCATCGGCTTCCACCAGGTGGTGCTCGACGACCGGCTGCGGCCCGTCCCGACCGGGGTGGCCGGCGAACTGTACATCGCGGGTGCCGGTGTGGCGCGCGGCTACCATCACCGCCCCGACCTGACCGCCGCCCGGTTCGTCGCCGACCCGTACGGCGCGCCGGGGGAGCGGATGTACCGCACCGGCGACATCGTGCGGTGGCGCTCCGACGGCACCGTCGAATATCTCGGCCGCTCCGACTTCCAGGTCAAGGTGCGCGGGTTCCGCATCGAACTCGGCGAGATCGACGCGGCACTGACCGCCCACCCCGAGGTGGTGTTCGCCCACACCCTCGGGCACACCGCACCGAGCGGCGACACCGTACTGGTGTCCTATGTGCTGCCCGAACCGGCCGCCGACCCGGACCCGCACACCCTGCGCACCCATCTCGCCGCGTCCCTCCCGGCGCACATGGTGCCCGCCACCGTCGTGGTGCTCGACGAGATTCCGCTGACCCCGGTCGGGAAGCTCGATCGGCGCGCCCTGCCCGTCCCCGACCTCGCCGCCACCGGCGGCGACTACCGGGCGCCCACCTCCGACGTCGAACGGGTCCTCGCCGGGATCGTCGCCGAGGTCCTCGGCCACCCGCGCGTCTCCGTCGACGACAACTTCTTCGATCTCGGCGGCAACTCGTTGATCGCGACGCGTGTCGTGGCCCGCATCAACACCGCGCTCGGTACCGACGCCGGGGTGCGCGCGCTGTTCGAGGCACCCACGGTGCGGGCGCTGGCGGTGCGTGTCCTCGACGACCACGGGGGCCACGGGCGGGTGCCGCTCACCGCCGGGCCGCGTCCGGAGCGCCTTCCGCTGTCCCCGGCGCAGCAACGGATGTGGTTCGTCAACCAGTTCGACACCGACTCCGCCGCGTACAACATTCCGCTCGCGATCCGGTTGACCGGCCGCCTGGATCTGCCCGCCCTGATCGCCGCCGTGGGCGACGTCCTGGACCGGCACGAGATCCTGCGCACCTGGTATCCGGAAGACGAGCACGGCCCCCATCAGGTGGTCACCGACACCGGCCGGGTTCTCGCCGACCCCACCCCGGTGCCGATCACCGCCGCCGATCTGCCCGGCGCGCTGCTCGAGTTCGTCTCCGCCGGCTTCGATGTCGCCTCGGCCGTGCCGGTGCGGGTGCGACTGCTGCGCGTACTCCCCGACGAGCCGGACACCGATTCCGGCACCGAACACCCCGGCACCGACCACTCCGACGTGCACGTCCTCGCCGTGGTGGTGCACCACATCGCCGCGGACGGGGCATCGATGGCGCCGCTGGCCCGTGACCTGATGGGGGCCTACCTGGACCGGACCCGCGGCTCCGCGCCGTCCGCCGCGCCGCTGACCGTGCAATACGCCGACTATGCGCTCTGGCAGCAGGCACTGCTCGGCGACCCCACCGACCCCGAGTCCCTGGCCACCACCCAACTCCGCTACTGGCGCGAGACCCTCGCCGACCTCCCCGAACTGCTGCCCCTGCCCACCGACCGGCCCCGACCGGCGCACCGCACCTTCCACGGCGACATCGTGCGGTTCACCCTCGACGCGGACCTGCACCGCCGGATCTCCGCGCTCGCCGCCGCCCACAGCGCCACCGTGTTCATGACCGTGCACGCCGCGCTCGCAGTGCTGCTGGCCCGGTTGTCGGGCACCGACGACATCGCCGTCGGCACCCCCGTCGCCGGCCGCGGACACCGCGCCCTCGACGACCTCGTCGGCATGTTCGTCGACACCGTGGTGCTGCGCACCCCCGTCTCCGGGGGACTGTCGTTCTCCGACCACCTCGACCGCACCCGGGAAATCGACCTGTCCGCGTTCGGGCACACCGAACTGCCCTTCGAAAAACTCGTCGACGCGCTCGCCCCCACCCGAGCCACCGACCATTCCCCCCTGTTCCAGGTGGTCCTCGAATTCCAGAACAACGAGCGCGCCCACCTCGACCTGCCCGAACTGACCGTCGACGCACTCGACACCGACCTGCCCGTCGCGAAATTCGACCTGCAACTGTCCCTGCAGGAAGAGCCGGACGCGTCGGGAATGTCCGGCGGATTCACCTACGCCACCGACCTGTTCGACGCCGACACCGTCGCCGACTTCGCGGACCGGTTCGTGCGGCTGCTCGACGCGGTCACCACCGACCCGCAACGACCCGTCGGCGACGTGGACCTGCTCGCCCCCGGCGAACATCCCCGCCGCGCCGACGCACTACGCGTCCCCGGCACCGACACCCTGCTCGACCTGTTCCGCCGCGGCGCCGACCGTGATCCCGACGCCGTCGCCGTCACCGCCGCGGACGGCGACCTCACCTACCGGGACCTCGACGCGCGGGTGCACCGGCTGGCGCGGCTGCTGCTCGGCCACGGCGCCGGGCCGGGCACCCTCGTCGCCGTCGCGCTGCCCCGCACCTCCGATCTCGTCGTCGCGCTCCTCGCGGTGCTCGACACCGGGGCCGGCTACCTGCCCGTCGACGTCACCTTCCCGGCCGAGCGGCTCGCCCACATCTACCGCGACGCGCAACCGGTGTGCACCGTCACCACGGGCGATCACGCCGGGTCGCTGCCGGACACGCCCGTACCGGCGATCCACCTCGACAGCCCGGAGGTGCACGCGGAACTCGCCGCGCTGCCCGGTACCGCCCTGACCGACGCCGACCGGCACGGCCCGCTGCATCCCGAATCGACCGCGTACGTCATCTACACCTCCGGCTCGACCGGCCGGCCCAAAGGCGTTGTCGTGCCGCACCGCACCGTCGTCACGCTGCTCGACGACACGCGGGAGATGTTCGGATTCGATCACCGCGACGTGTGGACGATGTTCCACTCCTACGCCTTCGACTTCTCGGTCTGGGAACTGTGGGGCGCCCTGGCCCACGGCGGCCGGCTCGTCGTGGTCGACTACCACACCGCCCGCGCGCCCCAGGACTTCCTGGAATTGCTTCGCCGCGAGCAGGTCACCGTCCTCAACCAGACCCCCACGGCGTTCTATCAGCTCATCGAAGCCGACCGCGCCGCCGGCGGTGCGCCCCTGCCGCTGCGCCGGGTGATCTTCGGTGGTGAGGCCCTCGACCTGGCGCAACTCGAACGGTGGTACCGCCGGTACGGCGACACCGCCCCGACGCTGGTGAACATGTACGGCATCACCGAAACCACCGTGCACGTCACCGCCCTGGCTCTGGACCGGCACCGCGCCGCCACCGCCACCGCCAGCCTCATCGGCGATCCGCTGCCCGCACTGCGGTTGCATCTGCTCGACGCCCGGCTGCACCCGGTGGCGCCCGGCGTGGCGGGAGAACTGTACGTGTCGGGGGAGCAGTTGAGCCACGGCTACCTCGGGCGTCCCGACCTGACAGCGTCCCGGTTCGTCGCCGACCCGTACGGTCCGCCCGGGGCGCGGCTGTACCGCACCGGCGACCGCGCCCGCCGTACCCGCGACGGTGACCTCGAGTACTTGGGGCGCAGCGACTTCCAGGTGCAACTGCGCGGGTTCCGCATCGAACTCGGCGAAATCGAAACGGTGCTGCTGCGCTGCCCCGGCGTCGCCCGCGCCATCGCGGTCGTGCACACCGACGACCGGTCCGGCACCGACCGGATCGTCGGCTACGTCGTCCCCGAAACCGGCACCGACCTCGACGTGACCGCCACCCTCGACCGCGCCGCGGCCGATCTGGCCGCCTACATGCTGCCCGCCACCCTCGTCGTCCTCGACTCGCTGCCGGTCACCGCCACCGGAAAACTCGACCGGCGGGCGCTGCCCGCGCCCGACTTCGCGGACCGCACCAGTTCCGGCCGCGCACCCACCGACGGCGTCGAACGGACCCTCGTCGATCTGTTCGCGCAGGTCCTCGGACTCGACACCGTCGGGGTGGACGATTCGTTCTTCGCCCTCGGCGGCGACTCGATCATGTCCATCCAACTGGTCTCCCGCGCCAAAGCTCTCGGCCTCGACCTCACGCCGCGCGCCGTGTTCGAGCACAAGAGCCCCGCCGGTCTCGCCGCGGTCGCCGGCACCACCGACGCCCCCGCGGTGCTCCCCGAACTGCCCGGCGGGGGAGTCGGCGCGCTGCCGCTACCCCCGATCGTGCACTGGATGCTCGACCGCGGCGGCCACTTCGACCGGTACTCCCAGGCGGTGCTGTTGCGCCTGCCCACCGGACTCGACGACGCCACCCTCACCGCGGTCGTCGACGCCGTGCTCGACCGGCACGACATGCTGCGGGCCCGCCTGGCCCCCGACCCGGCCTCACCCGCCGGATACGGCCTGCACGTCGACCCCCCCGGCACCGTCACCGCCGGCACCGTCGTCCACCGGGTCCCGGTGACCAGCGCCGCCGACACCGACGACTTCTTCGCCCTCGCCGCCACCGAACTCGACGCCGCCGCCGACCGTCTCGACCCGACCGCCGGGCACGTGCTGCAGATCGTGTGGTTCGACGCCACCAGCGGCGCCGGACGGCTGCTCATCGTCGTCCACCACCTCGCCGTCGACGGCGTGTCGTGGCGCATCCTCGTACCCGACCTCGCCGCCGCCTGGGGTGTCGCCGCCCACGACGACCCCGCCGGGCCGCTGCTGCCACCCCCGGCCGGGACTTCGGTGCGGCGCTGGGCGCACGCCCTCGTCGACGCCGCCCACGATCCGTCGCGCCGCGCCGAAGCCGACTACTGGCGCGACATGCTCACCGGCGACGACCCGCCGCTCGGCCACCGGCCGTTCGACCCGGCCCGCGACACCAACGACACCGTCACCAGCGTCGTCGCGGATCTGCCCACCGCCGTCACCGACGCGATGCTCACCACCGTGCCCGCCGCCTTTCACGGCAGCGTCGACCACGGTCTGCTCACCGCCGTCGCCCTCGCCGTGACCGGATGGCGACGCGAGCGCGGTGAGGACACCACCAGCGTGCTGCTCAACCTGGAAGGGCACGGCCGCGATACCGCCGCCGCCCCGGGCGCCGACCTGTCGGGCACCGTCGGCTGGTTCACCACCATCCACCCGCTGCGTCTGGACCTGTCCGGCATCGACCTCGACGACGCGCT
Source organism: Rhodococcus sp. NPDC060084 (assembly GCF_042730335.1). Taxonomy (NCBI): domain Bacteria; kingdom Bacillati; phylum Actinomycetota; class Actinomycetes; order Mycobacteriales; family Nocardiaceae; genus Rhodococcus; species Rhodococcus sp. NPDC060084. Next base: position 41,015 of record NZ_JBHWWX010000015.1, on the reverse strand, counting down.
GGCCGCCGGTCCCGCCGCCGGCCGCGCCGTCAAAACCGTCAAGGAACACCTCGCGGCCGTCCCCGACCACGGCATCGGCTACGGGCTGCTGCGCTACCTCGACGCCGACACCGGCCACCAGCTCGCCGCCCACCCTGCACCCCAGATCAGCTTCAACTACCTCGGACGTCCCACCGCCGGCACCGGCGGCGGCACCGACATCCCGTGGCTGCCCGTCGCCGGGTTCCCGCACGGCGGCACCCAGGACCCCGACATGCCGGCCGCCGCCGTCGTCGACATCAACGCCGTCACCGTCGACACGCCCGACGGACCGGTCCTGCGCGCGCACTGGTCCGCCCCCGCCGGTCTGCTCGACACCGCCGACCTCACCGAACTGAGCGACCGGTTCACCGCCGCGGCCACCGCGCTGACCCGGCACACCCGCAACCCGGACACCGGGGGACTGACCCCGTCCGACCTGCCGCTGGTGCGGCTGCCGCAGGACACCATCGAAGACCTCGAACAGCGCTACGGGCCTCTCGACACGGTGTGGCCCACCGCGCCGCTGCACACCGGGCTGCTGTTCCACGCGTTGCTCGCCGGGGACGACCCCGACGCCTACATCGTGCAACTCGTCCTCGACCTGCGCGGCCCCCTCGATCCCGCCCGGTGGCGGCGCGCCCTCGAGATGCTGCTCGACCGGCACCCCAACCTGCGGGCCGCGTTCACCACCGGCCCCGACGGCCACCTGCAGGTCGTCCCCACCCACGTCGACGTCCCGTTCACGGTCGTCGACACCACCGACGACCCCGATCCCGACGCCGCCGCGACGGAACTGCTCGACACCGACCGGCACACCCGCTTCGACACCACGCACCCACCGCTGCTGCGCGCCACCGTCATCCGCACCCACCCCGACCGGCACCTGGTCGCCCTGACCAACCATCACCTGCTGCTCGACGGCTGGTCCACCCCCGTCCTGATCCGCGAACTGCTGGTGCTCTACGCCACCGACGGCGACCCCGCCGTCCTGGACCGTCCGCACAGCTACGGCACGTACCTGCAGTGGCTTGCCGACCGTGACCCGGCCGCATCGATCGACGCCTACCGACATGCCCTCGACGGTCTCGACGAACCGACCCTGCTCGCCCCGCAGCACCGGTCCGCGCACGGCGCCGGCATCTCCGAAGACCTCGACATCGACCTCGACCCGACGCTGTCCGCGCGCCTCGACGAGATCGCCGTGGCACGCGGCGTCACCGTCAACACCCTCGTCCAGACCGCGTGGGGGCTCGTCCTCGGAGCGCTCACCGGCCGCACCGACGTGGTGTTCGGCGCCACCGTCTCCGGCCGCCCACCACAGGTCCCCGGCATCGAATCGATGGTGGGCCTGTTCATCAACACCGTGCCGGTCCGGGTCGCGGTCCGCCCCGGCGACACCGTCGGCGGGCTCGTCGACCGGGTCCGGTCGGAACAGACCGCGCTGCTCGACCACCACCACATCGACCTGAGCACCCTCGACCGGCACGTCGGTGCCGCCGCCCGCTTCGACACCCTCACCGTCTTCGAGTCGTATCCGGTCGAACGCGCCGGCCTCGACCGCGACACCGACATCGGCGGCATCCGGGTCGCCGACATCACCGGCCGCGACGCCGCGCACTACCCGCTCAGCGTCGTGGTGCACACCGACGACGCGGTACACCTGCGGATGAAGTACCTCCCGGAGGTGTTCGACCGCACCGAGGTCACCACCATCGCCGACCGCATCGCCCGCACCCTCGACGCGCTCGCCGGCGACCCGACCGCACCCGCCGCCGGCATCGACGTACTCACCACCACCGAACGGCGCACCCTCACCCCGGTCCACGGACCGGTCGGCGGTAGCGTCGCCACCCTGCCCGACCTGCTCACCGCCACGGCCGCCGCGCATCCCGACACCGTCGCGGTGCTCGACCCCGCCCCCGGCGGCACCGACCGCACCGTCACCTACCGCGACCTCGACGAGCGCTCCACCCGGCTGGCCCGGGTCCTGCTCGACGAGGGCATCGGGCCGGAAACCTTCGTCGCGCTCGGCATCGCCCGCTCCGTCGAATCCCTCGTCGCACTGTGGGCGATCACCAAGACCGGTGCGGCGTTCGTCCCGGCCGATCCCCGCTACCCGGCCGAGCGGATCGCGTTCATGCTCGACGACTGCGGTGCCACCGTCGGCCTGACCACCACCGCGCACGTCGCCGACCTGCCCGGCACGGTCCGCTGGCTCGTCCTCGACGACCCCGCCCTGACCGGGCCGCTCGCCGCCACCGATCCGGCACCGATCACCGACCGGGACCGCATCGTGCCGCTGCGCCTCGACCACGCCGCCTACGTGATCTACACCTCCGGTTCGACCGGCCGCCCCAAAGGGGTGCTCACCACCCACCGCAGTCTCGACAACTTCGCGCGCGAGCAGCAGGACCGGTTCCGCGCCGGACCCGGCGCCCGCGTCCTGCACTTCTCGTCCCCGAGTTTCGACGCGTCGATCTTCGAATACCTGCTCGCGTTCGGGTCCGGTGCCACCCTCGTCGTGATTCCTCCGCACGTGTACGGCGGCGCCGAACTCGGTCGCCTGCTCCGCGAGACCGGCGTGACCCACGGGTTCCTCACCCCGGCCGCGCTCGCGTCCCTCGACCCGGCCGACCTGACCGCGTTCGTCGACCTCGCCGTCGGCGGCGAAGCGTGGCCCCCCGAACTGCGCGACACCTGGGCGCCACACCGCCGCCTCGTCAACGGGTACGGCCCCACCGAGACAACGGTCATGGCCGCGATCAGCGACCCGCTCGGTCCCCACGACCCGCTCACCCTCGGCGGTCCGCTGCGCGGAGTGCACGCCGTGGTGCTCGATCCCGCGCTGCGCCCGGTCCCGCACGGCGTCGCGGGGGAGTTGTACCTGGCCGGATTCGGGCTCGCCCGCGGCTACCATGCCCGGCCGGCGCTGACCGCCTCCCGGTTCGTCGCCGACCCGTACGGCACGCCGGGGGAGCGCATGTACCGCACCGGAGACATTGTGCGGTGGACCGGCGATCCGGACGACGGTCCCGGTCTCGAATACCTCGGCCGCGCCGACTTCCAGGTCAAGATCCGCGGGTTCCGCGTCGAACTCGGCGAGATCGACGCCGCCCTGACCGCCCATCCTGCGGTGTCGTTCGCGGTGACCGTCGCACACACCGCACCGAGCGGCGACACCGTGCTCGTCGGGCACGTCCACCCCGCAGCCGGCAGCACCATCGACCCCGACGACATCAAAGACCATCTGGCACAGCTCCTTCCGGAGCACATGGTGCCGACCGCCGTCACCGTCCTCGACACGATCCCACTCACCCCGGTCGGCAAACTCGACCGCCGTGCCCTGCCCGTCCCGGACCTGACCGCCACCGGCGCCTACGAGCCACCCCACGGCGACCTGGAAACCGCCGTCGCCGACGACTTCGCCGACGTTCTCGGCCTCGAGCGCATCTCCGTGACCGACAACTTCTTCGACATCGGCGGCAACTCCCTGATCGCGACCCGCGCCGTGGCCCGCCTCGGCGACCGGCTCGGCCGCGACATCGCCGTCCGCACCCTGTTCGAAGCCCCCACCGTGCGGATGCTCGCCACCCGACTCGATACCGACACCGCCCCCGGCCGCGACACCGCCGGCCCGGCTCCGCGGCCCCGCCCCGACCACATCCCGCTGTCCCCGGCGCAGCAACGCCTCTGGTTCCTCAACCAGTTCGACCCCGGCAGCGCCTCCTACAACATCCCCCTCGCCATCCGGCTCAGCGGCCACCTGTCCCCGGCCGCGCTCGGGGCAGCGCTGCACGACGTCATCGCACGGCACGAGAGCCTGCGCACCGTCTACCCGGCCTCCGCCGCCGGGCCGCGGCAACGCATCCTCGACGCCGACGACGTCCCGCTGACCGTCGACGTGGTGCCGGCCGACGCCGACGGCGTGTACAGCGCCGTCGCCGACTTCCTCGCCACCGGATTCGACGTCACCGTCGACATCCCGTTCCGGGCCCGGGTGTTCGCCCTCGACCGCGACGAGCACCTCGCCGTGCTCGTGGTGCACCACATCGCCGCCGACGGTGCTTCCACCGTCCCGCTCGCCCGCGACCTGCTCGGCGCCTACCAGGCCCGCAGCCGCAACGAAGCCCCCACCTGGACACCGCTGCCCGTCCAATACCCCGACTACACGCTGTGGCAACTCGACCGGCTCGGCGACCCCACCGACCCGCAGTCCCTCGCCGCCGCGCAGGCCGAGTACTGGCGCACCACCCTCGACGGCCTGCCCGACGTGCTGACCCTGCCTACCGACCGGCCGCGGCCGGCCCAGCAGTCGTTCCGCGGCGACATCGTGCGGTTCCCGATCGATCCCGCGCTGCACAGCCGGCTCACCCGGCTGGCCTCCGCGCACGGCACCACCTTGTTCATGACCGTGCACACCGCTCTCGCCGTGCTGCTGGCCCGCCTGTCCGGCAGCGACGACATCGCCATCGGGTCCCCGATCGCCGGGCGCGGGCACCGCGCACTCGACGACCTGATCGGCATGTTCGTCAACACCGTCGTGCTGCGCACCCGGATCCCCGGCGCCGCACCGTTCACCACCCTGCTCGACAGCGTCACCCACGACGACCTCGACGCGTTCGCCCACACCGACCTGCCGTTCGAACGGGTCGTCGAGGCGGTCGAACCGGCCCGCTCGACCGCGCATTCCCCGCTCTTCCAGGTTTCGCTCGAATTCCACAACACCGAACGGCCCGCGCTCGAACTGCCGCACCTGACCGTCGAGGGAGTCCAGCTCGACCCGCAGTCGTGCAACTTCGACCTCGAACTGCTCCTCGGCGAATCCGCCGACCCGGCCGGCGGCATGGACGCCGCGTTCGTCTACGCCACCGACCTGTTCGATCAGGACACCGTCGCCCGATTCGCGGACCGCTTCGTCCGGCTCCTCGACGCCGTCACCACCGATCCCGGCGTCCCCGTCGGCGACCTGGACCTGCTCACCGACTCCGAACGGGCGGCGCTGGTGCCCGCCACCGGTCCGGCGGGCGAACCGACACGGTTGTGGCCGGACCTGCTCGACGACGCCGTCGCGGCGAACCCCACCGGGACCGCGCTCGTCGACGGCGACACCGTGTTGAGCTACCGGGATGTCGAGGCGCGCTCCGCTGCGCTGGCCCGGTTGCTGCTCGACCGGGGAGCTGCCCCGGACACGGTGGTCGCGCTCGCGTTGCCGCGTTCGGCAGAGGAGATCACCGCGGTGTGGGCCACCACCCGCACCGGCGCCGCGTTCGTCCCGGTCGACCCGACGTACCCGGCGGACCGCATCGCCTACATGCTCGACGACAGCGCCGCGACACTCGGTGTCACCGTCGCCGCCCACCTCGAACACCTGCCCCGCACGGTGCAGTGGCTCGTCCTCGACGACGACGAGATCCGCGACGACCTGGCGCACCGCAGTACCGGCCCGGTCACCGACGCGGACCGCGCCGCACCGCTGCGCCCCGACCATCCCGCTTACCTCATCTACACCTCCGGGTCGACGGGCCGGCCCAAGGGAGTGACCGTCACCCACCGCGGTCTCGGCAACCTCGCCGCGGACGAACGGCACCATTTGCGGGTCGCGCCGGACAGCCGCGTCTCGCACCTGGCCTCACCGAGCTTCGACGCGTCGATCTTCGAACAGATGATGGCGCTGTGCGCGGGCGCCACCCTGGTGCTCGTGCCCTCCGAGGTGTACGGCGGGGAAGACCTCGCCGCTGTGCTGCGGCACCACCGCGTCTCGCACGCGTTCGTCACGCCCACCACGCTGGCGTCCCTCGACCCCGCCCAGGTCCCGGACCTGCAGGTGCTGCTCGTCGCGGGGGAGGCGTGCCCACCGGAACTGGTGACGCGCTGGGCCGACGGGCATCGCATGATCGACGCGTACGGCCCCACCGAGGCGACGATCATGACCTCGCTCGGGGAGCCGCTGAATGCCGGCGACCACGTCACCATCGGCCGTCCCACCCGCGGCGCCACCGCCGCCGTCCTCGACGCCCGGCTCGGGCCCGTGCCGGTGGGGGTGGCCGGGGAACTCTACGTCGCCGGCGCAGGACTGGCCCGCGGCTACCACCACCGGCCCGGCCTGACCGCCACCCGGTTCGTCGCCGATCCGTACAGCGACCGTCCCGGCGCCCGCATGTACCGCACCGGCGACGTCGTGCGCTGGACCGGCGACCACCGGCTCGATTACGTGGGCCGTTCCGACTTCCAGATCAAGGTGCGCGGGTTCCGCATCGAACCGGGGGAGATCGACACCGTCCTGACCGCCCACGACGACCTCGACTTCGCCCACACCCTCGGCTACACCGCACCGTCCGGCGAAACCGTGCTGGTCAGCTACGTGCGGGCCACCACCGTCCCCGCACCCGACCCGTCCGCGCTCCGGGACTTCGCCGCCGCCCGCCTCCCGGCGCACATGGTGCCCACCACCGTGATCGCGCTCGACGAGATCCCCCTCACGCCCGCCGGCAAACTCGATCGGGGTGCGCTCCCGGTCCCGGAGTTCGCCGGCATCTCCGGAGCACACCGCGCCCCGGGGGACGAACTGGAACGCACCGTCGCGGACGTCTTCGCCGACCACCTCGGGCTCGACACGGTGTCGGTCGACGACAGCTTCTTCGCCCTCGGCGGCAGTTCACTGCTCGCGACCCGGCTGGTACCGGACCTGTCCCGCCGCCTGGACCGGCGGATCCCGCTACAGGTGCTCTTCGCCCATCCCACCGTCGCCGACCTCGCCGCCCATCTGCGCGCACCGGGGGAGCAGGACACCATCGACGACGCGCTGCGGATCCTGGTCCCGCTCCGCACCGGCACCGGACCGGCGCTGTTCTGCGTCCACCCGGCCGCGGGCCTGGCCTGGGCGTACACCGGGCTGACCGAACGGCTCGGCGGGCGCGGCGTCTACGGCCTGCAACTACCGGCGCTGAGCACGGGAGAGATCGTCGAATCGATCCCGGCGCTGGCCCGCCGCTACGCCGACGAGATCCGCCGCGCGCAGCCGGACGGTCCCTACCACCTGCTGGGCTGGTCTCTCGGCGGGGTCGTGGCGCATGCCGTCGCCGTCGAACTGCAACGCGGTGGAGCCCCCGTCGACACCCTCGCGCTGATCGACAGCCATCTCGGTGTTCCCGGCGGTTCGGCGCCGGTCGAGGTCAAGGACATGCTCCGCGATCTCGGGGTCGCCACCAACGGCGGGCCGGACCCCAGCTACGACGATGCACTGGACCTGCTCGAGGACACGTTCGGCGGTCCCACCGGACTGACACCGCGCCATCTCGAACGGTTGCACCTCGGGTCGGCCGCGGCCACCCGCGCGGTGCGGCGACATTCCCCGGACACCTTCCTCGGCGACGCGCTGTTCTTCACCGCCCTGCGGTCGTCGACCTCCGTGCCGGCGGTCACCGCGTGGCACGACCTCGTCGACGGGATGCTGCACCAGTACCGTCTCGACGTCGAACACCACGAGATGGTGGCGGCGCCTGCGGTGGACACCATCGCCGCGGTGCTCCGCGCCCGGCTCGAGGAGAGCGATTCGCACCTGCGGCGCGGGCGGCGGTACCCGCGCATCGGTACCGGATCGCGGCGGTGAACCGCGCCCGGGCGTCGGGCCGGTCGCCGTCAGGTCTGCGCGGTCGGTGCCGTCGGCGCTCCGGTCAGCGCGGCAGGAGCCCACGACGGCCACGCCACCTCGCCGACCGGGTCGCCGTCGACGAAACGCGCCGCGATGCGGGTGACGTCCGCGGCGGTGTTGTCGTAGACGGTCGAGTGGTCGGCCCGGTCGATCGCGTCCGCCACCAGCGGCCACACCCGCTCGAAACGGGAGCGGATCTTCTCTTCGGGGACCCGATGGCCCCCTTCGACGACGCGTTCGGCGACACGCGCGACGGACAGTTCGACGGGCACCAGCACCACGTGCAGCACCACCACATAGCCGGCGCGGTGCGCCCGGTCGATCAGGTCGAGTTTGGACGGGTGCGAGAACACCGTCTCGGCGATGAACGATTCACCCTGGTCGATGAGGGTGTCGCGGATGGTCGTGGCGATCTGCGCGGCCTCATAGGAGTGTTCCTCGGGGCTGTCCGGCCATCGCTGCTTGGCGATCACATCAGCATTGACGAACACGCTGCCGGGCAGCAGGGGAGCGAGACGCTGCTCGACGAACGTCGTTTTTCCGGATCCGTTGGGTCCGACGACGAGATCGAGTCGCCTCACAGAACGATCTGGGTGCCGTCAGGCAGATGCTTGACGACGCGGCCCTGGTCGTCGAGCACCACCGACGCGAGGCCCCGCGCGGCGCGATCGGTGACGTGGTGACCGGTCGCGAGGGATTCTTCGAGAGCTGCGGCAATCTCGGCGTTGAACACCACGCCTTCTTCGTCGGAGAGTTCGCGCAGCGGTACCCGCCCGGCGAGCGCGGCCTCGACGCGGCGCCGCGCGACCTGCCGCTGGTTGGACACCTCGCGGCCGACGCGCGCCCAGTGTTCGAGTTGCTGACGGGCCGAACGGTTTTCCCGTTCACCTTCGGATGCGGCCGCGTCGACGAGCTCCGACGAGAACCTGGTCACCTTGTCGACGACGTTCGTCATGACGTACTCCTTCGCGCGACGCGCCTTACCGTTCCTCCCAGTGTAGCAATCTGCTACACAGTTGGCCCGGGATCGTCCGACGCGGTGCCGACGAGGACGGCGAGCGCGTCCAGCAGGCGCTCGATCCCGAACTCCCACGCCGCACCGGGACTGTACGACGAGTTCAGCACCGCACCGGCTGCCGCGCCGACCCGCCGCGCGAGCGGGAAGTCGTCTCCGACATAGACCGTGAGACGCTCGCTCCACGCGGACCACACCTCGGCCATGTCCACCGCGCGGGGATCGGGCCGGCGGGCCCGCGCCGCGGCGCGGGTGAAGTCCGCGACGAAGGTCAGCGCCGCGTCGCGGTCCACGTCACCGAGGCCGGTGTGGTCGAAGGCGTGCAGATCGTGGTCGTACTTCGCAATCGTCCCCGGCCCCAACGACACCCGCTGGTCCGCGACATCGAGGAGCCAGTCGTGTTCGCCGTAGAGGGCCAGGTCGGCGTCGGCCACCTCACGCACCCGGGCCCGCCAGTGGCCGGTGGCGTACGGCGCGCGCGGTTGCCTGCCGTGCACGCAGTCGGCCATGAGGACCAGCAGGTCGTCGCGGGAGCCGACGTGCGTGTACAGCGCCATACCGGAGATGCCGAGTTCGGCGGCGAGGCGACGCACGGTGAGGTGCTCTAGTCCTTCGGTGTCGGCCAGAGCGATCGCGGCGTCGACGGCCTGCGAGGTGGTCACCTTCGCCCGGGGGCCCCGCGCGCCGCCTCGAGGGGCGGCGGGGTGGTCCCGCCACAGCAGATCGAGCAGTTCGCGCGCCATTGCAAATCTCTCCTCCGCGGGTCGGATACGAGCTACTCTATACACTGCACAAGGTTTTGGGGCTCCCTCTCTCCCCGAACACCACCTCGTCTCCGTCACCTGGAGGTTCCGTGAAAATCACCGACACCGCCCTGTCCCTGAACGTGGCCGACCCCGCGGCCTCCGCAGAATTCGCCACCACCCATTTCGGCTTCACCGAAGCGATGTCCGCCGACGGCTTCGTGTCCCTGACCCACCCCGACGCCGGCTTCAACGTCGTCTTCCTGCGCACCGGACTCGGCACCTTCAAGCCCGCCTCGATCGCAGGCCCGGCCGGCCAGGGCATGCTGATCGCCTTCGTCGTTGACGACCTCGACGACGAATACGCCCGCATCGCCGCCGCCGGCGCGACAGTGGTCACCGCGCCCGAGACCGAGCCGTGGGGGGAGCGGTTCTGCCAGTTCGCCGATCCCAACGGTCTCGTATGGCAACTCGTGCAGTGGGTCTGAGCGGGCCCGAGCGGCGCCACCAGGGCGCCGACACTCCACTATCGATTTCATTCATGTTCTGACATGCCAAAGATGAGTTGGCTTTATGTGACGGGAGTCCCTTCACTGAACACATGACCCCCAGCGCTCCCGCGATCTCCCAGATCGACCTCTTCGGGGACTCGATCCTCACCGACCCCTACCCGACGTTCACCGAACTGCGCGAACTCGGCTCGGTGGTGCACCTACCCGTCAACAACGTCTACGCGCTGACCCGCTACGACGCGATCCGTGCCGCGCTCGCCGACCCCGCCACCTTCTCCTCCCGCACCATCGGCTTCAACCCGATGGTCAACGAAGCACTCCAAGGCACATCGCTCGCCTCCGACCCACCGGTCCACACCGAGCTGCGTGCCGCCCTCACCGAGAACCTCACCCCACGCGCACTGCGCGGACTCAAGACCCGCATCGACACCAAGGCCGAGGCCCTCGTCGCCGACCTCGTCGCCCAGGGCACCTTCGAGGCGATCGACGCCCTCGCCCGGGCATTTCCCCTCGAGGTCGTCGCCGACCTGATCGGCTTCACCGGCGCCGCCCGCGACAACATGCTGCGCTGGGGACAAGCGGCCATGGAAGTGATCGGCCCCCTGAATCCCCGCACCCTGGAGAACTTCCCGATCGCCGGCGAACTGTACGCATGGTGCGCCGGAGTGCAGGCCGAAGACCTCGCCCCCGGGTCGGTCGGCCGCGGCGTCTTCGACGCCGAAGCCCGCGGCACCATCCCTCCCGGCACCGCCGGCCACATCATCCACCAGTACCTCGGCGCGGGCGTCGACACCACCATCACCGCCCTCGGCAACATCGTCGCCCTGTTCGCCGCCTTCCCCGACCAGTTCGACCTGGTCCGCCAGAACCCCAGCCTCGTACCCGCGGCATTCAACGAAGTGCTCCGCTTCTGGGCGCCCCTGCACGCCTGGGGCCGCGAGGTCACCCGCGACGTCGAGATCGACGGCGTCCTCGTCCCGGCCGGATCCCAGGTCGCCATCCTCTTCGGCGCAGGCAACCGCGACCCGCGGCACTACGACAACCCGGACGCCTTCCTGGTCGAACGCAACCCGGCCGACCATCTGTCCTTCGGCTACGGCTCGCACGGCTGCGCCGGACAAGGCCTGGCCCGTCTCGAAGCCCACGCCGTCATCGCGGCACTCGCAACGCACGCGCAGCGTCTGGACGCCGCCGAACCGGTGCGACTGCCCAGCAACATCACCCGCTCCATCGACGCACTCGACATCCTGAAGGTGGTCCCCGCATGAACATCATCCTCGACCGGCCCCGCTGCGAAGGCCACGGACTGTGCGAAGAAGCCGCACCCGCACTGATGCACCTCGACGACGACGGTGAACTGATCATCGACGTCGGCGAGCTTCCCGACGACAGCACCGAACTCGCCGCCGCCCGCGCCGCCGTCCGGGTCTGCCCCGTCGCCGCCCTGAAACTGGCCTGACCCGCCCGCACGAACGGACCCCACATGAACAGCACCCGCACCGACGCTGCCCGCCGCATCGTCGTCGTCGGCAACGGCATCGCCGGCCAGACCGCCTGCGACACCCTGCGTGCGGCAGGATTCGACGGCGAACTGACCATCGTGGGCGACGAGCCGCACCCCGCCTACTCCCGACCGGCGCTGTCGAAGGCGCTGCTCGTCGACGGCGGCTCCCACGAACTGGCGTCCCCCACCCACGGCGCGACCGAGATCCTGGGGGTGGCGGCGCTCGCCCTCGACACCCACACCCGGCGGGTCGGTTTCGACGACGGCTCGGAACTGTCCTACGACGGACTGGTGATCGCCTCCGGTGCGCGGGCCCGCCGACTGGGCGGCCCCGACAGCCCCGAGCTGACCCTGCGCACCGTCGAGGATGCCCTGGCACTGCGGGACCGGCTGGCGACGCGGCCGTCGGTCGCAGTCGTCGGGGCCGGCCCCCTGGGCATGGAAATCGCTTCGGCGGCCCTGTCGGCAGGGTGCGAGGTCACCCTCGTCGCCGACGGACCGCCGATGCGCGTCCATCTGGGGCCGTACCTGTCCGATGCGTTCACCACGGCCGCGGTCGCCCGGGGACTGAAACTGGTCGACGGGACCGCCGTGGGACTCGACGGCCCGCACACCGTGCTCCTCGACGACGGCGCGCGGGTCGAGGCGGAACTGGTCGTCACGGCGATCGGTGACATCCCCAACACGGAATGGCTGGCCGGCAGCGGCCTGTTGACCGGCGGCCGCCTCGTGGCGGATACGCGCGGGCGGGTAGCACCGGGCATCGTCGCCGCCGGAGACGTCGCGGCCATCCCGACGCGGTCGGGGGTGCGCCGGATCCCGCTGTGGAACAGTGCGATCGAACAGGCCAAGGTCGCGGCCGTGGCACTGCTGACCGGCGACGCGGCCCCGGAACTGGACCTCGAGCCGTACTTCTGGACCGAACAGTTCGGGTTGAATCTCAAGGCGGTCGGGCACCTGCCGGCAGCCGGGGAACCGGAATTTCTCACCGGAGACCGGCCCGAAGGCCCGGCGGTGATGCGCTGGACCCACGAGGACGGCCACGCGGTCGCGGTGGCGGTCAACCAGCGCATCCCGATTCCGAAACTGCGCCGCCTGGCGTCCACCACCGGGTGAGCCCGCCCGGTCGCCGGTGGCGCGACATCCTGCGGTCCCGCCGAGCGGATGCGTACCATCCGTGTGGATGAATCAGCTGCCGGACCATCCGAGCGACCCCGATCTGGGACGGCTCGCGTCGGTCAACCTCAACCTGCTGGTGCCGCTGCTCGCACTGCTCGAGGAGCAATCGGTCACCCGCGCCGCGGCGCGGGTGGGCATCACACAACCGGCGATGAGTCACGCGCTGGCCCGGATGCGTCGCCTCCTCGGGGACGAACTGGTCACGCGCCAGGGGAGCGGGCTGGTGCTGACTCCGCGGGGACGGGAGCTGATCGGGCCGCTGCGTGATGTGCTGCGCCGGACGTCGCGGGTGGTGGATTTCCCCGGCTTCGACCCGTCCCGCGACAGCCGCACCATCACGGTGGCGATGACCACCAGCACCGCGTTCGTGCTCGGGCCGCATCTGGCGCGCCTGATTGCCGAGCGCGCACCGAAGTCCACCCTGCGGATCCGCAACTTCGTCGAGCCGCAGCCGAGCGACTTCACCGACGAGGGCGTCGACGTGGTGCTGGTGTCGGAGGCGTTCTCCTCGCCGTATCCGCGGGAACGACTCTACGAGAACCGGTGGGTGGTCGTCGCCCACCCGGACACCGACCCGGACGCGTCCGCGCTCGACTTGCTCGCGTCGCTGCCGCACGTGACCTACGACGCCCGGAATCGGGTCGCTCCGTATGCGGCGATGGACGCGCACGGTCTGGATTACCGGATCGGGCAGCTGATCTCGGATTTTCTGCTCGTTCCGCATCTGGTCGCCAAGAGCGGCGGGGTCGCCGTGCACACCTACCTCGTGGCGATCGTCATGTCCGAGCGCACGCCTCTGCGAATCGAGGAGTTTCCGCTGCCGGTCGCACCGCTGGGCATCGACATGGTGTGGAACCCGCGGCTGGCGGACGCGGAGTTCATCGGCTGGTTGCGGCAGATTCTCGTCGAAGCGTCGACCTTCGGGTCGCCCGCGTGATCCCGGCTCCCCGCACGGGCCTCAGTGGTCCACGGTGAGCAGGTAGCACCAGGAATCGACGGTTTCGTCGAGGCAGATTTCTCGCGGCGTGACCCAACCGAGCGAGAAGTAGCGGCGCGAGAGGTACTCGAGTTGCCCGAACGCGAGTACGCAGCGGACCCGCCGGCGCTCCGGCGGGAAACGGTTCGCCTGGTTCAGTCCTTGGATCATCTCGCCGACCGAGTCTTCGAACCAGCGTTCGGTCTTCGCCGCCACCTCCGGCTCATGGGCGGCCTGGTACGAGGCGGTGATGTAGGGCTTGATCTCGTCCCACTGGGAGAACTTGCGATCGAGCCACTCCCTGATCAACTCGCGCGATCCCGACGCCACCACCGCGGTCAGCGTCGGCTTGTCCGCTGAGGTGAGGATCTGGTCGGCCTTGGTCAGCAACGCGATCATCACGTCCGCCTTCGACGAGAAGTGCAGGTAGAAGGTGGTGCGGGTGGAGCCGGCCGCGGTGGCGATGTCGTCGATCGTCGTGGCGCCGTATCCCTTCTCGGAGAACAGCTCGAGTGCCTTCGCGAGGAAGAGGTCGTAGGTCATCTGCTTCTGCGCCGCACGGAGTGACATGGAACCGAATCCTAGCGGCAGTACACCCACATACCAGCTCGTTCAGTAAAATATCTCTGCGGCCACTCACTTGACACAATGTAATGCGAAAGCTTACTGTGACTGCCACCACGTCGTGCTGACATGACGCTGACGAAAGGAAGTGCCGATGACTGGCACCCACACGGCCGAGAACGCCGTCGTCCACACCGTCCTCGGACCCGTACCCGCCGAGGACCTCGGAGTGGTCGCGGTCCACGAGGCACTGCTGTCGGTACTCCCCGGTGCCGAACACGCCTTCGACATCACCTTCGACCGCGCAGAAATCTTCGACACCCTCGCGGCGAAACTGACCGACTTCCGCGAGCACGGCGGCCGCACCATCGTCGACAGCACCGGCATGTTCCACGGCCGCGACGTCACCCTGTACGAAGCGCTGTCCCGCACCACCGGCGTGCACATCGTCGCGTCCACCGGCATGGGGCCGGAAAACCTGCTCGGCGGATACTTCCTGACCCCGCAGACCAACCCGCCCACCCCGTGGCCGGCCGAGAAGTTCGCCGACCTGTTCGCCGCGGAGATCACCGACGGCATGGTGGTACCCCGCATCGAACGCCGCGGCGCCGCCGGTCTGGTCACCACCGCCGCAGACCCCACCGGCATGACCGCCACCGAGGAAAGCCTGTTCCGCGGTGCCGCCCGCGCGGCCCGCACCACCGGGGTCGCCGTGTCCCTGCGCTACGGCAAAGACCCGCTCGCCGACCTCGACGTCGCCCTCGACGAGAACCTGCCGGCCGATCGCATCGTCGTCGGCGGTCTCGACCGCCGCGACGCCGTCGACGCCGGCGCACCCCTCGAGATCGCGCGACGCGGCGCGTACGTCGCCCTCGACCACGTCGGCACCGAAGACGACGCGCACCTCACCGACACCGCACGCGCCGAACTCGTCCGCGACCTTGTCGACGCCGGCTACGGCGACCGGATCCTGCTGTCGTGCAACGCCACCGGCGTCGCCAAAGGACATCCCGGCCGCGACGTGCCCTTCGGCCACGTGCTGTCGACGTTCGTGCCTCTGCTCGCCGCCCAGGGACTGCCCGGCGCCGACGTCCAGCGCATCCTCGTCGACAACCCGCGCGACCTGCTGTCGGTGCACCCCGCCGTGCACTGACCCCCGCCGAAACCACCGAATCTTTTCCCGAAGGGGAGTAGCTGTGTCGAGAGTCAACACCGTCCTGGGTCCCATCGCGACCGAGGAACTGGGCATCGTCGCCATCCACGAACACATCGGATACGGCATGCCCGGCTCCGAACTGGACACCAGGTGGTGGAAAACCCCCGAGGTCCGCTACGAGGAGACCGTCCCGAAACTCCGTAAGTTCCACGAGTACGGCGGCGGCACCTTCGTCGACGTCACCGGGATCTGCAACGGCCGCGACATCGACTACTACAAGTCGCTGTCCGCCAAGACCGGCGTCCACATCATCGCCTGCACCGGCTTCGTCGGCGGCGACACCGCCCTGCCGTTCTTCGAACGCGCCGACGTCGACTACCTCACCGCCCAGTTCGTCCACGAAATCACCGTGGGCATCGGCAACACCGGCAGCCGCGCCGGCGTCATCAAGGTCGGTGTCAGCCGAGGCGGCCGCATGACCGACCTCGACAAGCGCATCTACCGCGCCGCCGCCCGCGCCGCCCTCGACACCGGCGTCCCGATCCTCACCCACCTGGCCATCGACGCCGAAAACGCCATCGCCATCTTCAACGAAGAAGGCCTGCCGCTGCACCGGGTCCTGTTCGGCCACGCCGACGACGGCATCAACGCCGAAAAGACCCGCGACACGTGGATCGCCTCCCAGGGCGGCCGCGTCGGCTTCGACACCTTCGGCTACGAAACCGAACTCGAAGACCCGCCGTTCTGGGCCCGGCCCCGCAAAGAACGCCTCGACCACTTCCTCCGCTTCCTCCGCGCAGGGCACCTCGACCAGGCACTCGCCGGAGTCGACGCCAACTGCAGCCCACTCGGCTGGCCGGGCGTCAAAGGCCACACCGTCAACTACCTGTTCGAAGACCTCATTCCGGACCTGCGCGAGGCCGGTCTCGACGACGCCACCATCACCAAGCTCTTCGTCGAGAACCCGGCCGACTTCCTCACCATCCAGGCCTGACCCACCAATCTTCCCGGCGCACCGCCGCGCCCCACCAGAGAGACAAGACCATGCAGTCTGCAGACCTGAAGAACCTGACCATCGCCATCGTCGGCGCCGGATACGCCGGCGCCGCGTCCGCCAAGGCTCTGAGTCTGCTCGGCGCGGATGTCACCGTGTACGAACAGGCCACCGAAATCCGCGAGGTCGGCGCCGGCATCGGACTCCGCCCGTCCAGCATGCAGCGCTTCCGCGAGTGGGGAACCTTCGACGCCATCGCCGCAGTCAGCTCGCCCAGCGACTACTTCGAGATCCTCACCGCCACCGGTCAGCCGATCATGAAAGAAGACTGGCCGGGCATGGACGACTACGAGGTCAAGACCCACACCCACCTCATCCACCGCGGCGACTTCATCGACGCACTCGTGAGCGTGCTGCCCGACGGCATGGTCAAACTCGGCCACAAACTCGAGACCGTCGAAGACCGCGGCGACAAGACCGTCCTGACCTTCACCAACGGCACCGTCGTCGAAGCCGACCTGGTCGTGGGCGCCGACGGCATCAAATCCGTCGTCCGCAAGCAACTGTTCAGCGACCAGCAGCCCGTCTTCTCCGGTGAGCACGCCTACCGCGCCGTCATCTCCGCCGACGCCACCCACGGCCTCGCCACCGACGACAACCTGCGCATGTACATCGGCAAAGGCACCAAGGTGTACTTCCTGCCGCTGCGTCACCGCAACGACGTGTCCTTCGACGTCACCGCGCTGTGCCCCGACAGCACCTGGTCGCCCGAAGCCACCCGCGAAGATCTCCTCGCCACCCTCGAGGGCTTCGACGAACGCATTGTGCAGATCGCCCGCGAGATCGACATGAACACCGTCAACCTCCGCGCCGTCTACGACATCGACCCCGTCGACACCTGGCACTCCGACTCCGCCGTCCTCGTCGGCGACGCCGCCCACTCGATGCTGCACCACCAGGGACAGGGCGCGAACTCCGCGATCCTCGACGCCGGCGCCCTCGCCGACGCCCTGCGCGACGCCGACACCGTCGCCGCAGCACTCGCCGACTTCCAGGCCACCCGCAAGCCCGTCACCGACGAACTGCAGCGCATCTCCCGCCAGGGCTGGACCGAAGACGAAGTCAACGACGTCTTCCCGGGCCAGAAGCCCGCCTCGCAGCAGCCCGCCGCCCACTAGAGGAGAACGCGCCATGCCGCTCCACCCCCGAATCGCCGACTTCCTCGCCGACCTGCCGGCACCGCCCGACGGACCGCTCGACCCGCAGATCCTGCGCGCCGTCGAAGAATCCCAGGTCCCGCCCCTCGCCGACCGTCTGCCTCTGCACCGGGTCGAGGACACCGTCGCCACCACGCCGGTGGGGGACGTGCCCGTCCGGATCTACACCCCGGTCGAGACCGACAGCTATGGACTGCTCGTGTACTTCCACGGCGGTGCCTTCTTCCTCGGCAGCCTCGACACCCACGACCACGTAGCCCGGAACCTGGCGAAAGCCACCGGCCTGAAGGTCGTCTCCGTCGGGTACCGCCGCGCACCCGAAGCGGCGTTCCCCGCCGGACTCGACGACTGCCTCGCCGCCGTGCGCTGGGCCGCCGACCACGGTGACACCCTCGGGTGGGACGGCACCACGCTCGCTCTCGCCGGGGACAGCTCCGGCGGAACCTTCGTCGCCGCCGTCGCCGCCCTCGCACACGACGACGGGTTCGACCGCATCACCCACCAGATCCTGTACTACCCGTCGCTCGACCTCGACTTCGACACCGAGCGTTACCCGTCGCTGCGCGACAACGCGGAGGGATACGGCGTGGAAACCGCCGGGCTGAAGGGCTTCAACTCCTTCTACCTCGACAGCGGCGCCGACCCCGCCGACCCCCGCGTCTCGCCGATCAAACGCGACGACCTCACCGGACTACCCCCGGCACTGATCGTCACCGCCGAATACGACCCCATGCGCGACGAGGGCGAACTGTACGGCGCTCGACTCACCGACGCCGGGGTACCGGCCACGGTCCGCCGCTACGCCGGCGCCAACCACGGGTTCGTGCAGAACTTCTCGTGGATCCCCGAGTTCGCCGGGGTCTTCGAGGAGACCGCCGAGTTCCTGCACAGCGACCTTTCCACCCGACAGGAACAGTGACATGGCGAGCGAGGTGAAGATCCACCCCATCGTCTCGCCGTGGGGACGGTTCGGTCTGTACACGTTCTTCATCGACGCCCCCGAACCCGCGATCGTCGACACCGGCATCGCATCGTCACCCGCCGAAGGCATGGCACCGGCACTCGAAGCCCTCGGCCGCCGCATCGAAGACATTCGATGGATACTGCTCACCCACGGGCACATCGACCACATCGGCGGCGCGCACGCCCTGTGGGAGGCCACGGGCCGCAAGGCGAAGGTCGTCATCCACGAAGCCGACGCCCCACTGCTGCGTTCCCGGCAAGCCCACGTCGACGACTATCTCGGCGCGCGCGGCACCTACCTCGGCGATCCCGAGGGTGCCGCCAAGGTCGCGGCGGCGACCCAGGCCGTCATCTCCGGCGAGATGGAACCCACCGTCCTGGTCCGCGGTGGGGAAACCCTCTCGCTCGGCGGAGACGTCACCGTCTCGGTGCACTCCATCCCCGGACACACCCCGGGCTCGGTGGCGTACGTCCTCGACGGCCAGGACGACGTCTTCGTCGGCGACGCCGTGCAGGTCCACGGTGCCGCCAACGGATTCCCCGGTTACTCGGACCCCGAGGCGTACCGGACGAGCCTGCGCTACCTCCGCGAACAGATCCGGCCCCGGCACCTGTACCTCGGCCATCCCTACCGACGCGCCGACGGCGTGGCGTACGGCGTCGAACTCGACCGTGATCAAGCCGCCGAAGCACTGCGCGAAAGCACCGACATCGAAAGCAGCGTCCACCACGCCGCGCACCGGTGCCTGTGTCAGGGACTGGGGGAGACCGACTCGGTGTACTCACCGTTCGCGTCCGTCGCCGACGAACTCGGCTACGACGGCGACCCCACCCTCGAGCCGTCCCCGTTCTTCACGACGCTGCACGGCTACCGCACGCAGTTCACCCAGAAACCCTGACAGAGAAGAGGAGTCGTAGCCTCATGGCCGAATTCGAAACGTTCGACGCAGGTGGCCGCACCATCCACATCCGCAAGGATCTGCGGGTCCCGATGCGCGACGGCATCGAGTTGGCCGCCGACGCCTATCAGGGCGTCGACGACAAGCCCCGCCCGGCGCTCGTCGCGCTCAGCCCCTACGGCAAGGAACTGCAGGCTCTCGCCCTCACCACTCCGCCGCAGCGCCGCCCCAGCCCCATGTGGGACGGCTGCATCGAAGCCGGCGACATCGCCCGGGTCGTCGCCGAAGACTACGTCCACGTCATCGGCGACCTCCGCGGCTCGGGTCACTCCGGGGGAGAGCACATCGGCAACTACAACGCCGGCGGGGTTTCCCTCGGACAAGACGCCTACGACTTCATCGAGTGGGTCGCCGCCCAGCCGTGGTGCGACGGCAACGTCGGCATGATCGGCATCTCCTACTTCGGCTCGATGCAGGTCCTCGCCGCGGCGGAACGGCCCCCGCACCTCAAGGCGATCTTCGTCAGCGGCGGACACTACGACTTCTACGAGACCACCTACCACGGCGGAATCATGTGGTTCATGCCGCGCGCCGCCCGCGAAGGCCGCGGTGGCGACTCCGGGTGGGCATTCACCGACGGCGTCAAATCCCGGATGCTCGAGACGTACTCTCCGGAGGAAATCGCCGAGCGCGTCGCGCAGCGCCTGAAAGACCCCGACGTCGCCGCATGGCCGAACCTGGTCCACGTGCTCAACTACCCCAAGCACCACGAAGCCTGGTTCGACATCGTCATGAACGAACTCGACGGACCGTGGTACGAGGAACGCAACCCCATCACGCTCGCTCCGAACATCGACATCCCCGTCTACCTGCAGATCGATCAGGGGCGCGGGTGGACGATGGACGGCACGATCGAACTCTTCGACGCACTGCGCGGGCCGAAGAAACTCGACATCGGTCCGTACCCGCCCATGCAGTCGCGGCCCTTCATCGAAGAGCACGACAAGATGTTCCGGTGGTACGACTACTGGATCAAGGGCATCGACAACGGGATCATGGACGAACCCGCGGTGCAGGTCTTCGTCGAGGGCTCCCGCGAACGGGTCACCGGTGACCAATGGCCCCCGAAGGATGTCGAGTACCGGTCGCTGTATCTGCGTCCGCGCGGGAAGCTGTCCACCGAACCGGAACCGATGGGCGTGCAGTACGCCGCGCCGGACGGTTTCTACCAGGCGCCGCTCACGGTCACCGACAAGGTCGAGATCCTGAAGTGGGAAACCCCGGTCTTCGAGGAACCCACGGAGATGATCGGCACCGGTGCGGCGCACATCTTCGCCGAACTCGATCAGCCGGATTCGAATTTCATTCTGAGACTGTGGGATTACGCTCCCAACGGCAAGCGCCAGTTGATCACGACCGGGTACCTGAAAGCGTCGCACCGCGAACTGGACGAGGAGCGCACCACCCAGGGCAACCCGTACCATCCGCACACGCGGGCGGTGCCGGTCGAGCCCGGCGCGATCGAGGAGTACGTGCTGCGTCTGTACCCGTTCGCGAATACGTTCCTGCCGGGACACAAGCTGACGGTGGAACTGTCGAACGGGGAACCGCTCGCCGACGAGCACAATGCGCTGCTCCCGCCTGACGCCTTCCACCTTCCGGTCGGCCGCCCGGTGACCCACAAGATCTACCGGGATGCCGCGCACCACTCCCGACTCGTGCTGCCGTTCACGGCACGCACGGCAGGGGAGTAGGAGCGGGGAGGAACCGCTGCGGCCGGGTGCTGCGAGGAAGACCCCTCGAAGCACCCGGCCGCATCCCCCCGACGGGCCAACTCACGATCAACGATTCAACGGGCTGTAGAAGACCAAGCCGTTGCCTTTGTTGTCGTACACCACCGCACGCCGCTCGTGCGCGTCGTCGTACGGACCTTGCACGATGCCGCCGCCGGCTTCTTCGGTGGCTTTCGCGGCGGCATCCACATCATCGGTCTTGATGCCCACGACGACCTGTCCGTGGATCGGATGATCGACCGATGTCGCGAGCGCGACCGTGACCGCGCCACCGTCGAGCGCGGCAAAATGCGTGCCGTCCCGGAACTTCAGTCGCATTCCCAGGCCCTCGCTGTAGAACTTGATCGACTCGTCGAGGTTGTCGGTCGACAGGACGATCATCTTCACTTCGTGGCTCACGGCTTCTCCTCGGATGAAAGTTGCCCAACCTTACGGCTGTCGACCTCGGCCCGACGAGGGTCGATTGTCACTCGTCGGGCCGATAACTTCCCCATTCCACAGCTCGTCACGTGACGTGTGGACGCGAGCGGCGACGGACCCCGGCACCTGACCGAAGATCGTCCTGGTGCATTTTCCGGAGCGGGCGCCGGAGACGATGAAATACAGCAAGCCGGAGGGTGGACATAAAACGTCACTGTGACGTTTTGATGTCCACGGGCAGGATGGGAGCGGGGAGGGTCGCCGGGGCTCGAGTGCCGGTGTATTCGAATCGGACAGCCGAGGCGGGAGCCGGAGATCGGATCGCCGGCCACCAGGCGTCGAGGACGATTCGGCCCGACGATCGGCGCCGGTGGGCGGAAGACCGGAAGCGACCAGCGCGCGCCGAGGCGCGATGCGAAAAGCTGCGACGACGTCGCATCAGCTGCGTAGCGATACGCAACGTCTCCGGCGGGCTCAGGGATTACACACTGCCGTTTCCGCAGGTCACCGTTTCGCCGATAATCTACATTATGTCAAGTAACGCGGATCAGGCCCGCCCCCGGAGGGAGTGGAACGCCCGCCGAGCAACCCATGCCGTTTCCGGCACACCCGACTCCGGCGCGTCACGTGATGCGCCGACGAGTGGCGCGGTTAACCCTTCGGCCCGCTCGGCACATGAATCCCGAGACGCTCGAGCGGCCGGCCCGTGGATCTCGCGGGATTCGTGGACCATCGGCATCGGCGGTCGATATCCCGGATGACGCTGCGCACGCGAACGCCGCGTGCGAGAACACTGCGATCTCCGCACAAGCCCTTCCGGCACCAACCGTGGAGACGGCGGACGACCGCAGCGCGCCGACCCCGCGCGCCTCGGCCGCACCATGTGGGCCCGCGAACGTACCCCGTCCCCCGGGGTCGGGAAACCGAGGATGCGCCTCATCTGCCCTATCCAATTTTGATGGATAATCACCGTTATCCATGAATACTACTGCTGCACAACAGTTTCGGTGTTCGGAATGTGCGACCCGCAATCCCGCGATCCTGACGGCACCGCCTGCACCGGACACGCGACCGTCGACCTCGGCACCTCCTCCTCGGTGGATCCGGTCGACGCTCCCCGGCCGGCCAGGGCACGATCGGCACGCTGCACTCCCCTGACCCGGCCGGCACAGCGCCCTGTCCCCCATCCTCCGAGCAGCATCCGATGAGTTTGCCCGCCGCGCCCGGTCTACCTCTGCGTATCCATCCGAGACGACACGGGAGAACAGTGTGTCCCAGCTTTTGCGCGTACAGAACTTCACCGTTTCGAGCGACGGAATCGCCGCAGGAGAAGATCAGACCCTCGAGAACCCCTTCGGTCTCGACCACAGCGAAATGTTCGAGTGGGCCGGGGCCACCGCGAGCTGGCCCAACCGCGCCGATCCCGGCGGCACCCGCGGCATCGACGACTACTTCACCCGCGACTTCTCCCACAACATCGGTGCGGAGATCATGGGCCGCAACAAATTCGCTCCCAAGCTCGGACAGTGGCCCGACCCCGAATGGCGGGGCTGGTGGGGCGACGAACCACCGTTCCACACCCCGGTGTTCGTCCTGACGCACCACACCCGCCCCTCCCTCGCACTTTCCGACACCACCTTCCACTTCGTCGGGGGCGAACCATCCGACGTCCTCGCCCGAGCGCGCGAGGCCGCGGGCGGCAAGGATGTCCGACTCGGCGGCGGGGTCACCACGATCCGGCAATTCCTCGACGCCGACCTGATCGACACCCTGCACATCGCAGTGGCGCCGCTCGAATTCGGGTCCGGCCTGCACCTCTGGGAGTCACCGGACGAATTGCACGACAGATTCCATCACGACGTCGTTCCCAGCCCGAGCGGCGTCACCCATCACCTGTTCTGGCGTAAGTAACCCGGCACAATCGCATCCCCTGCTCACCCGGACGCCGACGCGGGTGAGCCGTTGTGGTGTCTGCCGAGCGCTGCCGTCGCACCTCGGATGTGGGTACTGTGCACCCAGATCGACGCGTGCAATCCCGATCGTCGGAAGGCTCACGATGTCTGCTGCCGTGTGGTTGACCCCCGGCGAGTTGGCTGCTCGGTCGGGTGTGGCGGTCTCGGCGCTGCACTACTACGAGTCGCGGGGGCTCATCGACAGTCGCCGGACGACCGGAAATCAGCGCCGGTACCGGCGCGACACCCTGCGGCGGGTGGCGTTCATCCGGATCGCGCAGGGCGTCGGGGTGTCGCTCGACGACATCAAAGCCGCCTTGGATTCGTTGCCGGACAGCCGGGTGCCGACCACCGAGGATTGGGCACGGATGTCCGCGTTGTGGCACGACGAGTTGACCCGCCGTATCGACGCGTTGACCGAACTCCGGGACGATTTCGCAGGGTGTATCGGGTGTGGATGCCTGAGTCTGAAGATCTGTCCGCTGGCCAACCCGGGCGATGTGCTTGCCAAGGAAGGTCCGGGCCCGCGGCGGTTGCCCGTCCGCGGCGACTGACACATCGCCCGCACGTCGGAGACGGAACGACCGGGACCCCTGCCTCGCGTCGGTGTCGGCGAACCGCACACTCCGGCCTCACGCTGTGTCGGTGCAGCACCCGTCGGTCTCCTCCCCCTAGGTTCGATCCATGGGGAGTCGAGACAGGAGTCGAACACACGAAGCAGGAGCGACAGTGCCGAGGTGGTGGCCCGTTGCGGCGGTGATTCTTGCCGGCGCCGCGTTTCTCGCCCACGACCGGCTGCTGGGGTTCACCGACTACTACGGCTTGTTCGGCAACGGCGTCGACGCGCTGGTGTACCGGCACGGCGGCCTGACCGCGCGCAGCCCCGAACCGCTGTACTCCTTCTTCTTGTTCGACTCGTTGCCGTTCACGTACCCGCCGTTTGCTGCGCTGATGTTCGTGCCGCTGTCGCTGCTCTCCGCGGCGGGCACCACCATCGCGGTGAACCTGGTCAATCTGGTGCTGTTGTACCTGGTGGTCCGGCTGAGCTGGCGCGCGCTCGGTTACGAGGATTCGGTGCGGATGCGGGTCGTCAGCGCGGGATCGGCGGTGGCGCTCACCTGGATCGAGCCGGTGCGGATGACCCTGTGGCTAGGTCAGATCAACCTGGTGTTGCTCGTCTTGGTGCTCTGGGATCTGTCCCGTCCGGAGCAAAGCCGCCTGCGTGGGATCGGCGTCGGCCTGGCCGCAGGCCTGAAACTGACGCCGGCGTTCTTCATCGCCTATCTCGTGGTGGTGCGACAGTGGCGTGCCGCCATGGTCGCGACCGTGACCTTTGCCGTGACGATCGTGGCGGGTTTCGTGGTGATCTTCACCGACGCGTGGCAATTCTGGACTTCGGCGATCATCCGCTCCGACCGCATCGGGCTGATTTCCTCACCGGCGAACCAATCGGTGCGGGGCATCCTCGCGCGGGCGCTCCACACGCAGGAACCTCCGATGTGGCTGTGGTTGCTGTGCGCCGCCGTAGTGGCCGGCGTCGGGCTGTGGGCCGCGCAGCTCGCCCACCGGCACGGCCGCCATCTGCTGAGCCTGACGGTGTGTGGGTTGACCGCGCCGATGGTCTCACCGTTCTCGTGGGGTCATCACTGGGTGTGGGTGGTGCCGCTGCTGGTGGTGTCCCTGGACCAGGCGGTGCGGTGGGGCCGATGGTGGGCTTATCTGCTTCCCATTGCTGCGGCGGTGCCGTTGTCCGCGTGGTACCGCTCCTACCCGGACGGTGTCGTCGCGATCGGCATCTTCATGACCCCCGGTGAGCCACTGGTGCGCACCCTTCTCCAATCCGCGTACCCCATCGTGTTCGCGGTGCTGATCGTCGTCGTCCTGATCGCCTACGGTCGCGCGCCGACACGCGCTGCCGTGCCCGAAGAAGAACAGGTGCCGACCGCAGATCGGAGCCCGACGATGGTGATGGCACCGGTGGTCATCACCTCACCCGTCGTCGAAGAAGGAAAGACCGCGTCCGGGAGTTTCGGTGAGGGAAGCAAGGATTCCCCCGCTCCGAGAGTGTGAGGCACTCGTATTCGCTTCGATCACGCCCTAGCGGAGCCGACACGCTGAGCGCAGTTCACCGTGCGGACGGAGGTGCGCGGCTAGCATTGCCGAACGACGCGGTATCGGGCGGTCCGACACAAGGGATGCAGCGATGATTCGTAATGCTCTGGCACGAACCGTTCTCGTCCTTGCGACCGTGTCTGCGACCGGTCTCGCGGCGCCGGCACTCGTCGACGCGACGCCCGCTGAACCCGTTCCGGCAGTGGCAATTGCCCGGGGGATCGGTTATTCCGTTCAGGTCGACGGGCTGTCGATCACCTACACGGCCACCGATGTGCCGCGTGTGCCGCTCGTCGGGTCGCTCACGTTGCCGGGCTCGTGCACCACCGCGGTGGTCGACGCGGTTCGGGCCGCGCCGGTCGTCGGACCGGTACTGCTCGACTACCTCGTCGGTAACCCCGACATCGATGTTCTCGCCTTGCTCCGGGAACTCGGCGATGCCGACGCGATCACCGCGATACAGCCCCTGCAAGGCGCCAACCGCGACAACGTGGTGTCCGGAACGTTCCAGGACATCCCGCGAGGTGTTTATGCGGTCGTCAGCATCTGCAACCTGAACTCCGACCTGCTCGGCGCGGCCGGCGCGCTGGTCCTCGGCCCGGCATGGAGCTCGGGCTCCAGCGATGGGGGCGGATCGTCGATCGGTTCCAGCACCGGATCCTGAGGGGTGGGCTCATCGCCCGGTCCGTCACGTCACTCCCTCCTGTCACACTGGAATCGCACATGCGTACGACAGGGTGACCGAAGGAGGACGTGGGAATGACGAGCCGGGACGATCCTGGTCTGATCGAGTGGGTCTCGTCGTATCTGGAAACGCTGCAGACCGCGAAGCGGTCTCCGCACACCCTGAAGGCGTACCGCCTGGACCTGCATGCGGTGTGCACACACCTCGGTGAGCTGCGGGAACAACCGCCCGCGGACCTGACAGTCGGCGACATCTCGATCCGCGCGATGCGCTCGGCGTTCGCATCGTTCGCCGCCGAGCGGCAGCCGGCCTCGGTGCGGCGCGCGTGGTCGGTGTGGAACAACTTCTGCAATTTCCTGGTCTCCGAGGGGGTGTCGGAGGGCAACCCGATGGCCTCGATCACCCAGCCGAAGAAACCTCAGCACACACCGAAGTCCTTCTCCCCCAGTGCGATTCACCAACTCGTCGAGACCGTCACCGTCGAGGCGCAGCGCCCGGCGGAATCGTCGCGGGAGTGGCCGCAACGCGACCTCGCGCTGATCGCGACGTTGCTGCTCACCGGCATCCGCTCGGACGAGTTGATCCGCCTCGACGTGGGCAGCATTCTCGGCGGAGCGGGCACGCCGGTGCTGCGGGTGCTGGGTAAGGGCGCGATCGAACGGGAGATTCCGCTCGAGGACAGCTGGACGGCCATCGTCTCGAGTTATCTCGAGGAACGGTACGCGCGGTTCCCGGCGCCGCGACGGCAGGTGCGCGGCGAGCGCGACGATCCGGCCGTGTGGGAGCGCTACCCGGGAACCGATCCGTTGTTCGTGGGCAGCGACGGACAGCGCATCACCCGCGGCACCCTGCAGTACCGGGTGCGTCGTCTCTACCGGCGCGCCGGCATCGAGTCCGAACGTAAACGCGGAGCGCTCGCGCACGCGCTGCGGCACACGTTCGCGACGAGCCTGGCCGACAGCGGGGCCACCATGGTCGAGTTGCAGCAGTTGCTCGGACATCGGTCCTTGCAGACCGTGCAGATCTACACGTCGGCGACCGGCGACGCGGTGCGGCACGCCGCGCAGCACAACCCGGTGTACGGACTGCTCGGCGACTCGGCACCCGGCCCGCACTGACCGCCCGGCGCACCTGCATCCGGCGCGATCCCCCTGTGCTGCGGCGTGTCAACTGCGAGACTGGATGCAGTCCCACCCGCGTCGGCGGGCTGCCGTGGGGGTACCCAGGGGTGGTCGTGCCGACAACAGTGAAGGAGCATGCATGAGTGTCCAGTCGGGTGAGTCTCGTCATCGTGTCGTCGTCATCGGGTCCGGGTTCGGTGGATTGTTCGGTACCCAAGCCCTGAAGAATGCTGACGTCGACGTCACGTTGATCGGGCGTACCACCCATCATCTGTTCCAGCCGCTGCTCTATCAGGTGGCCACGGGCATTCTGTCGGTGGGCGACATCGCACCGGCGACGCGGATGATCCTGCGGAAGCAGAAGAACGCGCGGGTTCTGCTCGGTGACGTCGAAACGATCGACCTCGAGAACAAGACGGTGACCTCGCAACTCCTCGAGCGGCGCACCGTCACCCCGTTCGACAGCCTTATCGTGGCGGCGGGTGCCGGCCAGTCGTACTTCGGTAACGATCATTTCGCCGAGTTCGCACCCGGGATGAAGACGATCGACGATGCGCTGGAGTTGCGGGGCCGCATTCTCGGCGCATTCGAGCAGGCCGAACTGTCCGACGACCCCGAGGAGCGGGCACGGCTGCTCACGTTCGTGGTGGTCGGTGCGGGACCGACCGGAGTCGAACTCGCCGGGCAGATCGCAGAACTGTCGCGGCGCACGCTCCGGGAGGCCTTTCGCCACATCGACTCCACGGAAGCGCGGGTCGTCCTGCTCGACGGGGCACCGGACGTCCTTCCGGTCTACGGTGGCAAACTCAGCCGCAAGACCCGCCAGACTCTCGAAGGCCTGGGCGTGCAGATCCAGCTCAACGCGATGGTGACCGGCGTGGATGCCGACGGGTTGACCGTCAAGGAGAAGGACGGCACCGAACGGCGCATCGAGTCGCAGTGCAAGGTGTGGTCGGCAGGTGTCGCGGCCAGCCCACTGGGCAAGCAACTCGCTGAGCAGTCCGGAGCGGGCATCGACCGAGCGGGCCGGGTGGAGGTGCTGCCGGATCTCTCGTTGCCGGGATACCCGAACGTGTTCGTCATCGGCGACATGATGTCGCTCGACAAGCTGCCCGGTCTCGCGCAGGTCGCGATGCAGGGCGGCAAGTATGCGGCGAAGCAGATCACCGCCTCGGTCGAAGAGGGGCAGGATCCCGCGCAGCGTGCGCCCTTCCGGTACTTCGACAAGGGCAGCATGGCGACGATCTCACGGTTCAGTGCGGTCGCGAAGGTCGGCAAACTCGAGATCACCGGGTTCCTCGGATGGATCGCGTGGCTGTTCGTGCACCTGCTGTACCTGGTGGGATTCTCGTCGAAGGTGTCGACCTTGCTGTCGTGGGCACAGGCGTTCTTCTCGACCGGGCGCAACCAGATGGCGGCAACCGAGCAGCAGGTGTTCGGTCGGCTCGCGATCCAGCGGTTGCGGACCGAGGAGGATGCAGCCGAGGCACGCGAGGCTGTCGCGCGACGCGAAGCGGGATAACCCTCCGGGCGTCACACGCGTTGTTGTCTACGGGGTGACGAGTCCGCTCCGGTAGGCGATGACCACCAGTTGTGCGCGGTCACGGGCGCCGAGTTTCGCCATGGCATGACTGACGTGGGTGCGGGCGGTGGCCGGGCTGAGAAACAGGGCGGCACCGATCTCCTGGTTGCTCAGGCCCTCCCCGACCAGCGCGAGAACCTCGCGCTCGCGTTCGGTGAGGACGGAGAGCCGATCTTCCCCGGCCCTGTCCGCCGCCTGCCGGGTGGTGAACCGGCCGATGAGGCGGCGGGTGATGCGCGGCGCCAGCAGTGCATCACCCGCCGCGATCACGCGGATGGCATGCAGGAGTTCGGCCAGACCGGCGTCCTTGAGCAGGAAACCGCTGGCACCGGCCTGTAAACCCTCGAACACGTAGGCGTCGGTGTCGTAGGTCGTCAGGATGAGGATGCGTACATTTCCCAGCCCGGCAGTGGTGATCTCCCGGGTGGCTTCGATGCCGTCCAGGTTCGGCATGCGGATGTCCATGAGGACGACGTCCGGCCGCAGCGCGTAGGCCTTCGCTACCGCGTCTGTGCCGGTGGTCGCTTCCCCGACCACCGTGATGTCGTCCTCGGTGTCGAGGAGGAGCCGGAACCCGGACCGCACCAACTGCTCGTCGTCGGCGAGCAGCACCTTGATTGTGCCGCCGGGCGTCGCTTCCTCTCCGGTCATGTAGCCGCCGTTTCGGTCGACGTCAGCGGAAGCCACGCGGTGACGGCGAATCCGCCGTCCGGCCGGGGACCCGCGTCGAGGTGCCCTCCCAGAAGACGGCAGCGTTCCCGCATCCCGGCGAGGCCGTACCCGCGTCTGCTCTCCTGCTGCGCCGGACGGTCACTCCCCCGGCTCGGGGCCGACAACGGCGAGACCGCGGGTGTCGCCGAGAGTGCTCGGCCTTCGTCGACGACGCCCACTTCCACAGCGTCTGCGCCGTAGGTGACGGTGATCGTCACGCGGGTCGCTCCGACGTGACGGATCACGTTCGTGATCGATTCCTGCACGATCCGGTACACGGCGGTACCGACCGCAGCGGGTACCGGCTGTTGAGGCGGCGGCGCATCCACGGTCAGATCGAGGCCCGCGTCGCGCGCCAGGTCGGCAAGGTCCTGGATCTGCGCCGGGCCCGGGTTCGGGGCCCGCCCGTCGGTGTCTCCCCCGACGCCGGCAGTTCTGTCGTCTCCGACGTTGTCGTCTCCGACGTTGTCGTCCCGGAGTACGTCGAGGATTGCGCGCATCTCCGCCAGTGCCCGCGCGCTGGTCTGCTCGATGACCTCGAGGGTTTCGCGGGCGCGCTCGGGTCGTTTGTCGAATACATGTGCGGTGACACCGGATTGGACGTTGATGACGGCGATGGCGTGCGCCACGGTGTCGTGTACCTCGCGTGCGATCCGGAGCCGTTCCGCGTCGACCCGGGCACGGGCTTCCTCGTCACGGGTGCGTTCGGCCACCGCGGCGCGTTCGAGTGCCTGCGCCGCGATCTGATTCCTCGCCCGCACGCTCTCACCGAGAGCGGCGCTCATGACCGACGCGCCGATGCGGAAGTAGACCCAGCCGATGGCGGCGGGTGGCTCGATGTCGGACGCGGCGATGAGCCATGCCGCGGACAGGACCACGATGCCCACGGCGGCCAGCCGGAGCGTGCGGTGCCCGTCGCCGTGCGCGGTGAGCGTGTAGAGGGCGACGAACAGGGCGAGCCACCCGGGCCCGTCCGGGAAGTCGAGGCCGTAGTACACGACGCTGCTGAGCGCGGTGACGGCAAACACGGCGACCGGTCGGTCGCGGCGTACGACGAGGGCCGCGCCGGGGACGATCAACAGGAGGTAGCCGAGGTTCCCGAGGTCGGACAGGGGACGCAGCACGACTTCGGGCTGCCCGCTGTTGCGCACCACAGTGCCCTGAACCTGCATGACGGTGACGAACAGCGCCAACAGCAGGTTCTGAACGCGGGTAGGCAGGCGGAACGACGCAGCGCGATCCTGCATGCAGTGATCATAGGTTTCCCGCGCCCGCAGCACCCGAGGTCTGCGGCTCGATCACCTACGTTCGCGGTTGCGGATCGATGCGCTCGGCGTACACCCGATGCCGTAGTCGCCGACGCCCGTCGGCCGATGACCTGCCGTCCCCGTGGCACGACGATCGAAGGTGCCCCATCTCGACGGATACCCGTCCGACCGAAAGGATCGTCATGTCTGTCTTCGAGGTCTCTGTTGCCCCGCTTCCGGATCCCACCTCCATCGTTGCCGCCGGTTACGAACTCGGTGTCGGCCGGGCGGTACCCACGACCGCGGCCGTGCTCGCGCTGATCGGCGTGGTCGCCGGCGCAGTGGCCCTGAGGCGTTCCCGCCGCTCCGGCACGCACCTCGGCCTGTCGTGGATCGTCGTGGCGTTGGCGACGGGAGCGATCGGGGTGATTGTCGGTGGGATGCACGGCGCGAATGCCGCCGGTGGTCCCAATACCGGCAACGGGGCCGTCGGCGCATTGTTCGCCGTGGTGCTGGGAGTGATCGCCGTCGTGCTGGGCGGTCTGAGTCTGGCCCGCTACCGCCGCACCGAGCGTGCCGCCCCGGTGCTGTCCGGCTCGTGACCTCGCTTCACGCCGACCTGAGCGCTCTCGAAGGACCCGCCCGCGAATTCTCACGACGTGGTGAGATCGCGGCGGCGGAACAGCATCACACCACCCGCGCAGAGAGCCAGGGCAATCAACGAGAGCGCGACCAGCGGACCGGCCGTGACCGACGCGGCCGGGACCGCCGGCACATGCGTGAACGGCGACACGTCCCGGACGGCGTCGGGCACCCCGAGGAGCGGACCGAACAATCCGACGACGAGGCAGAAAGCGAGCAGTGCCCAGGACAGCCCGGCCGACCAGGCGGGCAGTCCCCCGATGAACAGCACCACCGCGGCGGCGACCACCAGGACCGCGGGTACGAAGACCAGTGCCGCCCCGGTCAGCGCCGCGACCTGTCCGGGCACATCCCCGACGATCACGCCGTGGGCCAGCCCCATCGCCGCTCCGGTGAGTGCTTGCAGCGTCGCGATTCCTGCGGCGACGAGACCCACGTGTGCGAGCATCCACCGGGGCCGGGAGAGCGCGGTGGCGAGGACCGGTTCGAGCCGGCCGGCCGTTTCCTCGCTGCGCATCCGCAGCAGCGCCTGGACGGCGTAGCCCGCGACCGCGATTGCCATCAGCGCGAAGATCGCCGCGAAGTAGGCGTCGATCAGATCGGTGACACCGCCGCCCAGGTCGGTGAGCACATCACCACCCTGCTCGCCGTCGCCGAGGAAGTCGTCGATCTGATCGGCGATCGCGCCGTACACCAGCGACAGGACGACGATCCCGAAGGCCCACCAGAACCAGATCGTGCGCTGCATCCGCCACGCCGATCCGAGCGCTGTGGGTAGTGCCCGTGACGCGCGGGGCGGTCCGGGTCGGGTCGGTACCAGCCCGGACCCGAGGTCGCGGCGTCCGGTGAGCGCGACGGCGACGACACAGAGCACCAGCGAGAACACCATCGGCAGCGCCAACACCCACCAGTCGTCGCTGTCGTACGGCCGCATCTGCTCGGCCCAGCCGATCGGCGACAACCACGTGGGCCATCCGCTTTCCACGCGGGTGCCGTCACCGGTAACCGTTCCGGTCATGTCGCCCACCGCGCGCAGCAGGAACGCCACACCCAGGGCGGCACCGGCCAGCCCGTTGGCGGTGCGGGCGCTGTCGGTGACCTGCGCGGTGACTGCGGCGACCGCGGCGAAGGCGATACCGGCGGCCGCGACGCTCGCGCCGAGCGCTGCCGACCCGCCCGCCGGTAGGCCCTGCAGTGTCAGCACGGCCGCACTGAGAACACCGAGCGTGAGGTTGGCGCCCACGGCGACGAGCAGGGCGGCGGCGAGCAGCGCCCGGCGTCCGACGACCGCTGCTCCGATGAGCTCGGCCGCGCCGGTCTCCTCGTTCTGGCGGGTGTGCCGCACCACCAGCAGCGTGGTCATCAGCGCGGCGGCCAGCGCCAGCGGCATGACGGTCTGGCTGGCGACTACAGCGCCCGTGCTGTAGCCGGACACCAGTCCGTTGGTGGCGAGCGCGACCGGGGACGCCGCGGACGCGGCTGCGAAACCCCGCAATTCGGCGACGGTGGGATACAGCCCCGCCACGCTGGCTGCGGAGAACGCGAGGATCGCGGTGAGGGCGAGCAGCCACACCGGCAACCGGATGCGGTCGCGGCGCAACGCGAGTCGGACGAGCCGCCCGGTACCGGCGAATCGTTCGGCCCCGGTCGTGGACGTCGGGGCCGCGGCGGCTGCCGTCGTCATCGCGGAGACGTTCCTGGTTCGGCTCGCCGGTGCCGCTCGCTCTCGCGGACCCGTTCGTCGCCGTAGTGCCGTAGGAACAGTTCCTCGAGAGTGGGTGGAGTGGACGTCAGCGAGGTGATCCCGAAGGTCAGCAGGTGGCGCAGCACCGCGTCGAGTGCGGTGGTGTCGACCTCGCAGCGGGTGTGCACACCGTCGATGCGGACATCGTGTACTCCGTCCAGTTCGGTCAGCCCGGTGACGGGACGGCCGGTTTCGGCGGTGATCGACGTGCGGGTGAGGTGCCGTAACTGGGTGAGAGTGCCGGTCTCGACGGTGCGGCCCTCCCGGATGATGCTGACCCGATCGCAGACCGCTTCGACCTCTGCGAGCAGGTGGCTCGACAGCAGCACCGTCTTCCCGGCCGCGGACATCTCACCGAGGCAGTCCTGGAACACCGATTCCATCAGTGGGTCCAGTCCGGAGGTGGGTTCGTCGAGGATGTAGAACTCGACGTCCGACGCGAACGCGGCGACGAGCGCGACTTTCTGCCGGTTGCCTTTGGAGTAGGTGCGGGCTTTCTTCGTCGGGTCGAGTTCGAAGCGGTCGAGAAGGTCCGCGCGGCGGGCCTCGTCCAGTCCGCCGCGCAACCCGGCGAGTAGATCGATCGCCTCGCCGCCGGTGAGGGTGGGCCACAGGTTCACATCGCCGGGCACATAGGCGAGGCGCCGGTGCAACGACACCGAGTCACGCCACGGATCGCCGCCGAGCAACCGGACCTGTCCCGAATCGGCGCGCAACAGCCCGAGCAGCACGCGGATGGCCGTTGACTTACCGGAGCCGTTGGGGCCGAGAAATCCGTGGATTTCGCCCGCTTCGACGGTCAGGTCGAGGCCGTCGAGGGCCCGCGTCGGACCGAACGTCTTGACCAAGTGCTCGACCGCGACCACCGTCATGGGGGCATGGTACGCCCGACCTCCGGGGGTCTGCCCGAGAAGAACAATCGGGACCGCGTGCAGATCCCTGAGCCGACCTGGCAGGTCAGTGGTGCGCCGAGTTCGAAAAGGGCCTGATCTCAACGGTATTGCGAAACCGAGGGGTCGGCGCGCCCGCAGGAGAGGACACAGCACGGTTTCGGAAGTGCGTCGGGTCGGTCTCGACGTCCGGACGTGTTAACGGAGGTCGGCGTCCCTGCGACATCTCCAACGTCGGGCAGTTTCCCCGCGGTCACACCGTCGTCGACGGCTACTGCGATGGCGGAGCCGGTTCCGTCTCCCTTCCAGCAGAACGCAGTTCCCGGAACGACCACCAAGATTGGACCGGTGACCGGGCCGACCACGTCGTCGACGCAGTACGGTGTCGGCGGTACGGACCTGGGCATTGCCCGCAGCCTTCCCAACGGCAGCCAGGCCGTCGTCCTGGGTGACACCTTCGACCAGGCCGGCGTCGGTGGCCCCGGGTGGCGGTCTCCGGTGATGCTCTTCACGAACGAGAAGTCCCCGGCGGACTACGCCAATGGACTGACGTTCCATGGGGCCGTCGGCGGCTCGTACGCCCGCCAGTTGTGGCCGTACACCCACGACAGGTACCCGTGGACCAATGGCGGGTTCGCCACGGTCCTGCCTTCGGACCTCCTCGTCATCGGCTCCCGCATCTACCTGTTCGTGACGATCTGCCGGTCCCTCTCCGAGGTCCTCTGGACGGAGATCCAGTATTCCGACGACAACGGCCAGAGCTGGCATCACGCGGGCCCCGCCGGACAACGCGACTGGCATCACGAGGGCGCTTTCCAGATGGGTATCACCTGGGAGATGGGGACCGACGGCTGGGTCTACATCATGGGCAACAAGTGGCTGGTGGACGGCGGATCGAACGTTCATCTGTACCGCTGCCGTCCCAACGAGGTGGCGGACCGCTCCAAGTGGTCCGGCTGGGGATGGAACGGGACGGACTGGGGATGGAACCGGGCATGCTCGGACATCTTCCCGGCGGGGACGAAGGTCCGGGAGATGAATCTCCGCTCGGTCCAAGGCCAGTGGCTGCTCACCTACACCCAGACCGCACCGGACATCCGCGTCAACGTGAAGGGCCTTCGCAACGGGCCGACATCCCATATCGGGGATGCTCCGACCACGACCGTGGTCCGTCACGTGGACCACGACCAGGAGCACCTGGACCGGAACAACACTCTCGCCCAGTGCTACGGCGGGTACGTCCTCGCCGGTTCCACGCTCGACGAGCTCTATGTTCTGGTCTCCCAGTGGGATACCCGCGACGGCTGGCCGTACCAGGTCAATCTCTACCGGCACACGGTCCACGCCGATATCCCGCGTCCCGCACCGGTACCGACGCTGGATCAGGTCGTGGACGAGAACTACCTGCTGTCACGGTCCGTCCTGGCCAAGGTGGGCGGGAACGTTGC
Organism: Rhodococcus sp. NPDC060084; assembly: GCF_042730335.1. Taxonomy (NCBI): domain Bacteria; kingdom Bacillati; phylum Actinomycetota; class Actinomycetes; order Mycobacteriales; family Nocardiaceae; genus Rhodococcus; species Rhodococcus sp. NPDC060084. The sequence goes on along the minus strand of NZ_JBHWWX010000015.1, from coordinate 5,274 downwards.
GGACCTCCCCACCACTCCGGCGGTGGAGACACTCGACGCGGCGAGACAGACCAACACGGCGTTGCGGCGTGTCGCCAGCGTCGTGGGCGCCGGCACGGCAGGAATCTGACCTGACCCCCATCTCCCGCCGCGGGAACGCCATGAACCGCGGTCATCTCCGCGGCCGGCGGCCGGCGGCGGGAGGTGGGGTCTCCCTTGTGCTGAGGGGTGCGTCGTTCCGATGGAAGCATCACGCCTGGACCGCTACAGCAGTCGGTGTGTCGGAGTTCGGCGAACGGTGCTCAGCCCGAGGCCGCGAGACCGATTGCCACGCTGGGCAGGACGAGCCACCAGGACCCGGCGGTTGTGGGCTGCTCCTGCCCCGCCGTTTCGTCTCCGGGGATGTTCCGCGCCCGTCTCCCGTCGCGTGGTGTCAGCGGATTCCGTTCGGTGCGCCGGACGACGGGAACGGGGTTGTCGCGATCCACACGGACTCCTTCGGTGACGTCGAAACCGGACCCGGCTTCTGCGGCGAGTGGAATGTTCTCGAAATGTCAGGAAGCGATCAACCGGCGGAAGGCGCTGCGATGGAACACGATCGGTTCCACCTCTGCGTCGGTAAGCATTTCGTTGATGCGCAGCACGACGATGTCGTGATCACCGGCCGGAATCTCCTGTTCGACGGTCACGTCCATGCGCACGCTCGTGCCTGCCACGAACAGGGCACCGCCATCACGGATCTCGGTCTCGATACCGGCGAACCGGTCACCGTTCTTCGCGGCGAGCACCTTCGCCGCACCGTCGTGCTCCTCACTCAGCACGCTGATACCCAGGTGCGGCAGAGCCGACAGTCGCGGCCACGTACCCGAGGTACGTTGCACGCAGAACGCAACGAGCGGAGGGTCGAGCGACACCGGCACGAACGTGCTCGCAGCCATCCCCACCCGCTCGCCGTGCACCTCGGCGCAGATCGCGACCACCCCGGAAGGGATGTGCGCGAAGGCGTGCCGCAGGGCGGTGCTGTCGAACGTGCTCATGACGCCCCGGTTCGGATGGCCACGGGCAGGGCCGGCGTCCAATGCTCCGCGTGCCGGCCGTCGGTGATGTAGCCGGCGTCGACAAGGTACCGGCCCGGCGACGGGGTCCCGGCGTCGCGAGTGCGAGAGTACGGCTCGGGGTTACCCGTGACGACGGCGATCGTCATACGGCCACCTTTCGGATCTGCGCTGTCGGTTCCCGCGGTCGGCACGGGCATCCGCCATCCTTCGCTCCCCCGAACCGCGCGGAAACCCTTTCGCTCTGCTCGAGCAAAAGAGGGGCGCATGCCCGGCGGAGTGGCCTCGTCGCCGATCGGAAGCCTCGGGCGGATTCGGGCTCTCGGCGCCCACCGACGATTGGCGTGACGTCCGGCCGCTGCAGATCCGCCGCCCCACCGGTGCCCGGACCACCGGGCATGGTCCCGCCGATCGTCGGTCACATGCGAATACGGTTGGGGTCACGCCGATCCGGCTATCTTCGACACTATTGCTTCCCGCACCCGGTGGTGACCAGCAGAGTCGAAGGGACGGCAGCACATGAGGGTTCTGGTTCTCGGGGGTACGACATTCATCGGCCGGCGCATCGTGGAAAGACTCCACGAGCGCGGCGATCGGGTGCTGGTTGTCCACCGCGGACACCACGAGCCGTCCCCCTGGGTGGCGGTCGATCACCTACGGGTCGATCGGCTCGCACTGGGCGATCACGCCGACGATGTTTGCCGGTTCGATCCGGACGCCGTAGTCGACACCTATGCGCTGACCGCCGACCACGTCGATGCCGTCCTGCCGGCGATACCGGAGGTGCCGACGGTCGTGCTGTCCAGCGTGGACGTGTACCAGGCGTTCACGGGTCTCACCTCGGGGCGTTGCGAATCCGCGGTGCCTCTGACCGAGGACTCCGAAGTGCGCCGGGAGCGCTATCCCTACCGCGGGGCCCGGAGGCCGGGGATCCCGGACGCCTACGACAAGCTCGATGTCGAGGAGCGGTGGCTCCCGCGAGGCGCCGTGGTGTTGCGTCTTCCCATGGTCTACGGACCGCACGATCCGCAGCGCCGGGAGGACCCGGTGCTGCGCCGGATCCGCGCCGGACGGCAGCACATCCCGGTCGGTGCCGGAAATCTGCTGTGGACCCGCGTCCATGTCGATGATGTCGCCACCGGCGTACTGGCCGCTCTGGACACGCGGGCCGCCGACGGCATGGCGGTGAATCTGGGCGAGCCTGCCACGGTGCCGGTGATCGCATGGGTGGAACAGATCATCGCGGCAGCCGGCTCCGCGCTGGAGCCGGTACGGGTACCGGAGTCGGTACTGCCCGGCGAACTGGCGCTGATGGGAGCACCCGCGCAGCATGTGCTCGTCTCCGTCAGCCGGGCGGAGAACCTTCTCGGCTGGTCTCCCGGCGACCCGCAGCAACGGGTAGCCGAATCGGTGCGGTGGCACCTCGACAATCCACCGGCGAGCACGTGGTCCGCCGAGGACTCACGGGTGGACGAGGATGCGCTCGGCTCCGTCTGACCCGACGACGGCACTCACGACGGCCGCAGGTGCTCGATCGTGAAGCCGTGCTGCTCGACGAGCCGTCGCGCGACCAAGGAACGATGACAGGCTTCGGGATCACCTTCGACGCAGAACAATGCGGCTGGTCCCGTGCTCGGCAGCACCGACACGACCGCCTCGAGATCGGCCGGATCGAGGATCTCGGCGGTGTAGCGGCTGACGTACCCGGCGGCGAGTTCGCGGCGGGTGCGTTTGCCGACACCCTGGCGGGCGTCCTCGGCGTACTGAAGCTCACGCAACTCGGTGGTCGGTGCCAGTTCGAGGTGATGGCGGTATGCGATCCCGCTCGCGGCGAGTGAGGTCTGTAGTCGCTGCGAGTTCGCCCAGGCGTAGTCGGGCCCGCGAACCCCTCGACGCTGACGCACGTCGAGCAGCATCCTCACCTCTGCTCGACGCAGTCGTTCCAGGAACGTCGTCACGTCGAAGCCGTAGACGCCGATCGTCCACAGATCGGGCACCGGCACTCACCCCTCTCGGTTGCTGCCCGCGCCGCCGTGCCCCACGCGGGCAGCGGAACGGCGTCCCGTCAGGCGACAGCGGTACCTTCGAGTTCGATCATCTGGCCGGGTATCGCCAGTCGCACCACGCCGAGCATCGTGGTGGTCGGTGCTGCCCGAGCGGCCGCAAGCCGTGAGGCGAGCGCGCCGTAGTGCTGGAAAAGCAGGTCGACGTCGGTGGTGTACACGTTCAGCCGGACGAGGTCGGCGAGCGACATGCCCGCTTCGGCAAGCACACCCTCGAGATTGTTCAGACTCAACGCGACCTGTGCCGCCATGTCTCCCTCGTGCTGAGGAGCGCCGTCGGCGTTCATTGCCGTCTGTCCGGAGCAGTACAGCGTCCTGGTGTGCCCGCTGACCACCTCACCCTGATTGAACCCCATCTCCACCGACCACGTCACCGGGTTGAGGACCGTTCGTTCGATCGTCACTTCGACTCCATTCGGATCCTGCGGGGCGCATCCCCCGACCGCGACACCGCCGATGCGGCGTCGCGTCATGGAGCCTTCCGCTGAATCACGACACCTTGTGTCAGGTATTCGGTAACGTCCCGATGCGTGCGGGCCGACCGACTGGTGTCTCTGGTGCTGTTGCTGCGTCAGCGCGGCCGGCTGACGGCGGACGTCCTCGCCGAGGAACTCGAGGTTTCGGTCCGTACCGTCCTGCGCGACATCGAGGCGCTCTCCACGGCGGGTGTCCCCGTGTACTCCGAACGGGGCCGGCACGGCGGGTTCTCGTTGCTCCCCGGGTTCAGGACCCAGCTGACCGGGCTGAACCACGACGAAGCTCTGTCTCTGCTCGCTGCCGGTTCCGGTCCGGGCGGGCAGATTTTCGGACTCGGCACGGCTCGTGCGTCGGCGGTGCGGAAAATCGTCGATGCACTCCCCGAAAGCCACCGGATCGCCGCGAGCAATGCCGCCCGACGATTGCTCGTCGACCCCGAGACCGACCTGCTCTCCCGCCGCACGGCCCGCGACGAGGTTGCGGGCCCGATCCTGGTCGCGGTCCGGAATGCGGTCCTCGGCGGACGGAAGCTGCGCCTTCACTACTCCTCCGCGGGCCGGGCACCGCAGTGGCGCACGGTGGACCCGATCGGTCTGGTCACGGTGCGGGACAAGGCCTACCTGCTGGCCACCGAGTTCGGCTCCGACAGGACGCTGCGGATATCGCGGATCCTCGCCGCGCACGAGATGCCCGCAGCGGCGGAGCGTCCGGATCGGGTCGACCTGGCACGCATCTGGGCGCAACGCTGCGCCCGGTTCCTGTCCGAGGACCACATCGCCGTCGATGTGCGGGTCGACCCGGTGCGACGAGACGACCTGCTGGACATGGCGGAAGCCGTCCACACCGAGGAACCCGACGCCGACGGCCGGTTGCGCCTCGACGTCACGTTTCAAGATCTCCGGCACGCGGAGTGGGCGCTGTGGCAACTCGGCACCCAGGCCGAGGCACTCGCACCGCCGGAGCTCCGCGCCTCCCTGCGCAGCCGGGCGCAGAGGGTCGCGGATCGCTACGGAGAGCCCGTGTGACTCGGTCCTGGTGTCGCGTGCGGTTCGGCGGCGGTCAGCCGCCCAGATGCGCGGCGTCGGTGATGTTCGCGAGTCGCACCTGACCCTGCGCGACGAGGCGGTCCTGCTCGTCGGTGATGATCACCTTCCAGAGTTGCTGGGTGCGACCGCGATGCACGGGGGTGCCGACCGCGGTGAGAACACCCTCGCGGGTGGCACGGAGGAAGTCGGTGTTGTTGTTGACTCCGACGACGGTGCCGCGGTCGGCGAACCACGCGGAGCCACCCACGCTCGCGAGTGTCTCGATCACCGCGCAGTACACGCCACCGTGCACGATTCCGAACGGCTGGTGCTGGTTCGGGGTCACCGTCCAGCGCGCCCCCACCCGGTCGGGGCCGATCTCGAGGAATTCGAGGCCGAGGGCGGTGCCGAACCCGTTGGCGTTGAGCGCTGTGGCGGCGGCCGGGTCGTGCAGCGAGGTGGGGTCGAGCCGGGGCTGATCGGTCATGCGGTCTCTCCGTTGCATGCGGGGCCGCGTCCGGTGGATCCGGGCGCCGGTGGCCACCGAACGATGGTAGGGCATCGCGGTTTTCGGTCACGTCGCGTGTTTCGGTTGCGCGGCGCGTTCGCCGTACCCATCCCTGGACCGGGGCCACGGGATACGCACGACGGCGGGCCCCACGAGTGCTCGTGGGG